>PAON01000055.1:0-12310 GCA_002708495.1 Dehalococcoidia bacterium
AACAGCGAACAGGTTAAAGCTTATTATAACTACCGGGGGCCGCACCTTAATGCGTTGATTGATGATGCAAATATAGGTATTGGAAAAGGCTTCATGGTTCTAAAGGATCATTTTGCTTGGAATGCAACACAAAATATGAAATCCTTCGAATCTATTAGAGCCGCTGTAGGAGAAGACATTATTTTGTTGCATGACGCGGCTGCCTGTAGCTATTCACTGGATGAGGCTGTCGAAGTTGCAAAGCAATTAAGCCAGCTGAATTTTGGATGGTTTGAGGAACCGTTGAACGATAGAGAATTGGGTTCATTGAAAACACTTTGTTCACAATCAGATGTGCCAATTTTGGCTCTTGAAACTTTGATGAATGACTTTGTGATAATGAGAGAATGGGTGAGAGAACGTGCGGTCAATATAGTTCGCGGAAATGCACGACACGGTACCACCGGGATTGTTCGGATAGCAGAAGACCTGGCCAGAATTGGGATGAACATCGAATTAAATGGTCCAGGAGGATTATTCGGGCATGTTCATGCTCAACTGGTCGCGGGTATTGTCAATACCTCCTATTATGAATACTTTCCGGACGGTAGCAGGGATACTATAGGTAAGGAGATTGGTCTTCAAAATCCTCCAGTACCTGTAAACGGGGAGGTAATGTTAACCGGAAGGCCCGGGTGGGGGTATGAGTTTGATTGGGAATATTTCAACAAAAAAAGAGTTAGGGTTTTTTAATTAAAGCAATTATTNCTGGAGGCATTTATGGATAAACATGCCGATATTGCATTTACCACCAAGTCTCCGATTTAATTTGGCCCTTATTGAAACCTGTTTTTTGTAATTGAGCTGACAGAGACTCGACAAAACTGTCTGGACCACAGACAAAAGCGGTATCGAAGGTGGAGGCTTCTAATTGATTTAANATATTAGCGTTAATCCTACCTGAGAATCCTTCAGTGGAATAATNAGATGCACCGGAAATCGTGTAGGCATAGGAAAGCTGATCAGGGTTTTTCAGGCACATGTCTTTTAATTNTCTGCGGAACAACAATTCTTCACAAGAGGAAACACTATGTATGATTGTTGCTCTGTGATTAGTCGCCTCCCCAATGTACCTGAAAATACTCATTAAAGGGGTAATTCCGATTCCACCGGCTAGTAATATCGCATTACCTTGATCAGGGACATAAACACAGCTTCCACCNGTTGCAAAAGAAACTGTATCCCCTTCCATCATAGATTGATGAATATATTGGGTGACTTGATCATCCCCTAAGTTTTTTACAGCTAAAGAAATGAATTCTTTGTTGCATGGGGTTGATGTGATTGAATANCCAGCCACTTGCTCCCTCCCATGCAGGGAGACAAACAGATCAATCCATTGACCAGGAAGAAAATCAATTTTGCCTTTACAGGGAATCAAGTCGAAAGATATCGTAGAGGTGGTTTCTTGCTTAATGTTAGTCACCTTAGCGGTGACTAGGTGTCTTTCNGGCTGCATCTTNTCTTAACCCCTGTTCTTAATATGAAATTATGAGAGCAGGTCCTCTAAATTTGAAAATGTCATGCTCAGGCTCTCAGCCAAAGCAGGATATGTTATTTGTCCACCTATAGTGTTGATTCCCTTAGCAAGGCTACTGTCTAAAGTGATAGCTTTGTGGACACCATTATTCGCAATCGACCGAACGTAAGGTAATGTGGCATTTGAAAGTGAAATGCTGGCGGTATGGCCTACTACTCCCGGCATGTTAGTTACTGCATAATGGATAACGTCGTCTTGAATATAGGTTGGGGTTTGATGCGAAGTTGGGCGAATGTCTTCAACGCAGCCGCCTTGGTCAATCGCAACATCAATAATAACTCCTCCTGGCATCATATCTTTGACCATATCGCGACTGACTATTTTAGGAGCTTTTGCTCCCGGTACTAATACTGCACCCACGACAACCTCCGAACGTTGAACCTTCTCCGCTAGTGCCGCCGGGGTTGGATAAATAGTTTTCACGTGGCCATTGGTCAGGGTGTCTATTTCTCTAATTCTATCCAGATTAATATCGGCAACGGTTACGTCGGCCCCTGCACCCATCAATGCCGTCGCCGCATTTAACCCCACGGTTCCTCCACCAATAATAAAGGCGCTGCAATTGCCAGATCCAGGAACACCACTAAGTAATTTACCAACCCCGCTTTCTATATTGGTTAAAAGCCGGGCTGAAACCTGAGAAACTAAACGGCCTGCAATCTCACTCATAGGATGAAGAAGCCCTAGCCTACCTTTATCGTCTTCAACAGTCTCGTAAGCGATCCCGGTCACATTTTTCTTCAATATGCAATCAAGTAAATCTAGCTCAGCAGCTAGATGGAGATACGTGAAAATGGTTTGGCCTTCTTGTATTAAATCAAATTCGTTAGGCTGAGGTTCTTTCACTTTGACGATGAGCTCTGCTGTGCCATATATCTCAGCAGGGTCGGAGACTATTGTGGCGCCTGCACCGTATAGGTAAGTATCATCGGAAAACCGAGACCCTTGACCGGCACCAGATTCTACGAGGACTTTATGACCGTCGGAGACTAAAATCTCGACTTTGTCAGGAGGCAAAGATACCCTGTTCTCATCAGGTTTTATTTCTTTTGGGACACCTATTATCACAGTTTAAACCTTGGACCTCGATAATGTATAAACGCTAAACACAGTTAATTTTGAATGTCTAAAACCTTTTCAAAAGCTTTTCCGATTCTTCTGCTGGCTTCCTCAAGATGTTCAAATGGTGCACGAGTGAAAGCTAGTCGAAAATGCGAATCATCCAGCGAGCTATCAACATAAAAAATAGAGCCTAGGGGAAAAACAACACCCTCTTCTGCTGCTGCCTGAATCAAATCAAAAGCTTTGGTTTGGGTACATTTGACCCAAAGGAAGTAACCGCCTTCCGGCTCGTCCAATTCAACATAGGGACCACAGTATTTCTTGAGGGAATCTATCATTGTTCTACACTTGGATTTGTATAAAGCTCTCATTGAATCAATGTGATTGTCCAACTTTCCTGACTCTATGAGATCTGCTAACGCATAATGGACTAGTGGACTGTTGCCCATGTCAAATCGCACTTTCGTTAGCGGTGCAGCCAACTCATCCCTGGCTTGAATCCAACCAGCCCTCAGCCCGGTGGCCAAAATTTTGCTAAAACTACACATTTTTATCACCCCATGGCCATCAGAAAGAGCATAGTACGATGGAGGTGGAGGTGTATCGTAATAAAGTTCGGTGTATGCGGCATCTTCTGCTATGAGAATTTTGTGTTCCGCGCATATTTCTAGAATTGCTTTTCTAATTTCTAATGTAGTTACATTACCCATTGGGTTGTGATAATCAGGGATGGTGTAAAAGAGTTTTACTCTTTTACCTTGGGCCGCAAGCGATTCGACAGTTTCCTTAAATAAATCGGGGTTAATACCTTCTTTATCCATTGGCACTTCAACAACGTCTGCTCTGAATCCCCTAATGGCCCTTACAGTCCCCGAGTAACTTGGAGATTCTACAATTGCGATGTCTCCAGGCCCCACAAAAGCCTTGCAGACGTTCTCTAGACACCCGGAGCTTCCGTTGTGCATGATGATATTGTCAGGCAGAAGGGTTGTTCCTTCAATTTTATTTTGGCGGTCAGCTATTAATTGACGCAGGCCTTCATAGCCAAACCAACCTCCGTACATAAGAGAATCACTGAAATTATCTCTAATTGATTTAGAGAAACTATCGATTAAGTCTTCCGTTGGAAGAGCGGTATCGTCCGGAATTCCACCAGCCAAAACAATGGGGTCTGGATGTTCTGTAGGGAGTCTCCAAAAACGACCAGCATCCGTGGCGCTCCCTGCACCTATGCTGCGCGCAGCTTCCGAAAGTAGGTCATTTTCTATATCCAGGGATTGCCATTGACTGGCGATTGTTTCTTTTTCGAATTGCACCATATTTGTAAACCTTATGCCTATTGATGCCTCAGGCGTATAAGACAGTCAATCATTTTATTTCAAATAAGGATAACCTGTTAGAACTAACTAGTGAACCTATTAAGGGATAGTAAAAACTTGGCGCGGGGGTTCTATCGGTTCATTGTAGGATCTAAGGCATCCCTTAAGCCATCACCTACAAACGTAAAGCCCATCGTAATAACCGCTATCATGAGGCTTGGGAACAAACCCATATGCCAGTACGTGCGAACATAGCCAAGGCTGGTTGATATCATTTTGCCTAAACTTGGCACAGGCTCATCAATTCCGAGTCCTAAAAAGCTAAGTCCGGCCTCATTGAAAATTACAGCTGGGATTTGGAAAGCCAGTAAAACGGCCAATATAGGAACGACGTTTGGGAAAATATGTCTAAATGCAACCCTGAATCTACTGGCACCGATTGCTTGGGCTGCGATTACAAATTCCCTCTCTTTAAAAGCTAAAAACTGCCCANGGGTGATACGTGTTTCCACCACCCAGCCTGAAATGCCCAAGGCAAATATCACGTTCCACATGGAATGCCCAAGCAATCCCATAATAAACATCGCTATTAGTAAGGCCGGAATACCAGTTGCTATTTCTATTATTCTGACCACTATTTGGTCTACCCATCCCCCAAGATATCCGCCAAGAGTCCCTAAACTGATGCCTATACTCAAGGTGATGACTTGTACCCCCAAAGCTACAATGATAGAAGTCCGTGTGGCATAAAGCATACGACTGAGGTAATCGCGACCCACTGCGTCAGTGCCAAATATGTGAGACCAGCTGGGAGGCTCCCTCGCTTCAACCAAGTTTCCCACNTCGTATGAGGTAGGTGCCAAAAAGTTCGCGAATATAGCGATGAAAATACANACGGAGACGATGCCAAGGCCAACGACCGCCAATTTATTACGCTTGAAGCGCCACATGAAATTGGCTTTGCGGCGCTTCTGGCCTTTTTCTTCTGCTTCTTTAAGACTGTTCACGTTTTGCGGTCCGTCAGTCTCACCCGAGGGTCAGCCCAAGTGTAGAGAATATCACTGATAAAATAAGTAAGCCCAAACAGAACGGCTACCAACATNAAAACACCCATGATGACCGGGTAATCTCTATCAAAAATACTGGTTACGAAATGGCGACCGATTCCAGGTATCCCGAAGGTGTTTTCTATAAAAATGCTTCCTGTCATCAGGTTTGGGATTAAAGGCCCTACGAGGGTAATAATAGGGATCAAGGCATTTTTNAAAACATGCCGAAGGACCACTACNGGTTCTGCCAATCCCTTGGCTCGTGCAGTCCTGATGTAGTCGGACCTCATTGCCTCGAGCATACTGACTCTTGTAAAACGTGCTATAAGGCTTGTAGGGGCAAGGGAATAGGCCACCACTGGCAGGACCATATGCTGCCAAGTTCCCCAACCTTGGGTTGGAAGGAGGTCCATTTTCACGGAAACAAACATAACTAGCCACACCGCAACAGCAAAATTTGGAACAGTGATACCTGTTGTAGCTAGAAAAGTTACGGTGTAGTCCAGTAGGCTATTTTGTCGGAGTGCGGCAATAATGCCCACAGGAATTCCGATTGAAAAGGCGATTAGAAGTGTGACAGNACCTATCTTTGCAGTGGCAGGCCAGCCNCTTGCTATTGTTTGCCAAACGGTATCAGTTTTGTATATGAATGAATTGCCTAAATCTAAGTGAAGTAAATTCCACAGGTATTTTGCATATTGAATATGGACTGGTTGGTCCAACCCATATTTTCTCATCATGTTTTCTTTTGCGGCTCCCTGCAGAGGTATTTCCGCCTCATTCCACGGAGTACCAGGTAACCATCTCACNGCGATAAACAGGATTAAGGAAATGATTAAAACGGAGCCTAATAAACCAAGTAACCTTCCTAAGGAATATCTAATCATGGTCAGATTTTCGCTTCATTTGGGTTAAGATGCAAGTTCTGATAATTTGTCCGCAAGTAAATCTATTTCTTCTTCCAGTAGATAAAAAGCGGCAGCAATCCGCATCGACTGTGTTTCAGGATTGTGCGCCGTCAAAATTCTATGCTCATTCCATAGCCAATTGCCTGGTTCAGGGTGATTAAGACCCGCTGTAGAAAAGGCGACTATTCCTGTGCTATCTGCTTCAGCCATCGGTGTTTTGATTGATATACCCTGAATGTCGATTAGACGTCTTTTTAGTTGACTGGCTAAATCATGGCTTCTTCTATATATATTTTCAGGACCTATGTTGTTGTGGAATTCTAGAGCTTTAACTCCTGATGCGTGGGTTGCCCAATATCTAGTACCAAATTCAAATCGTTGTGCAGTCTTAAGGCTTGTGTAGGACAATGAGTCAAGATCATATTCCTCAGTCATTCCCCAGCCTACCCAGCTCGTCTTCAACTTGGTTATCCAGTCTTTTTTTACGTAAAGAAAGCCAGTTCCTTGCTGGCATAATAGCCATTTGTGACCACATCCGGCGTAAAAATCACAACCAAGTTCTTTCATAGAGACTGGAAACTGACCTACTGCGTGAGCCCCATCCAACATNTAGGGGATGTCTCGAGCCTTCAGAAATTCGCCAACTTCCCTCGCGGGCAATCTAGCGCCATCTACAGTTGATACATGGCTAAGAAAAACCAACCTAGTTTTATCAGTTACTAGAGACTCCAAATCTTTTAAGAGCTGAGTTGGCTCTGTTTGGAATTTAAGCAGTTTCACTTGGACCCCGTACCGTTCAGATAAGTTCATAAACGGAAGGGAACCACTAGGNTGCTCTTCATTGGTGATTATCACCTCGTCACCAGGAAGCCAATCAAATCCAGTGGCTACTATATTAATTCCATCAGACACATTTCGGGTTAATGCTATCTCGTCTGAGGAGGCCCCGATATAATTGCCAAAGCCTTTTCTAGAGTCTTCAAATAAGGTTAACACTTCATCATTAACGTCCCGGTCGTAGGGCCCTTTGTGCTCTATAAGACGGGTCAATCTGACAGCTTCCTCTGCGACCACGCTTGGAGTAGGTCCGAAAGTTCCACAGTTCAGATATGTGCAACTCTGGAGTGCGGGTATTTGGGTGCGGATTGATTGAATATCCGTTTTGTGCCTCCCTAAAGAAGCGGCCCACCTGATACAAAAAAGTACCGAGCAGGCCGCTCCATTTATCTCTCTTGTTTCTTGCTAATAGCGAGAAACCTTATATATACGNTTAGTAGGCTGATCGAGTGTGCTCTTTNACATTCTCGCCAACGTACACCTCATAGATGTTTTGGGCTCCAAAACCAGGATTCCAGTTAGGGAACTGAAGACCTGACCAACCAGCCTTGTTTNNNTTCGNNCCATGTNCCTTTCAGGTATGGCTTGTGCAACTGGTTCTGAACCTGTGACCAGAAGAATACGCTACCAACATCCTCAGAGAGAATTTCTTGTAGCTTGAGCATCTTGGCAGACCTTTCAGCCGAAAGTGCCATCGCACCTGCTTCTATTCTTAAGTCCTCGAATTCTTTGTTGTTCCAGTTATGTCGTCCATCCGTCTTGAAGACACCCATAAAGTTTGAAGCATCGACATAGTCAAAACCGTAGGAAACCATAGCAAATTGCAGGTCGTGGCCATTTANNTGACCCATGTAAGTTTTGCGGTCCATATTGTTGATAGTGACATCNACGCCGAGGTTTTCTTTAAGTTGCTGGGCAACTGCTGCTGCTGTAGCTTGGAAGAGCTCGGTTTCTTGTCTTAGAGCCAACTCTAGTTTTGGAAANCCTGAGCCGTCTGCAAATCCTGCGTCAGCCATCAGCGATTGGGCTGCGGCGACATCAAGACCTTGGTATTGTTTGAGTTTGTCAGGTCCTGCAGCATCTGGGAAACCAGGTATTAATACNCCGTACCTAGGCTCGCCGGCCTCTGATCCAACTATGTTATTGATGATCGCATCTCTGTCTATAGCTTTGGCAAAAGCCTGCCTGACTCTGACATCGTTAAACGGTGCGCTTTGGTTGTCAAAGAAAAGGTAGTGTGTTCGGAAGTCACCTGGGGAAAGGCCTCTTTCTTTCATCAGCTTCGCGTCATTCTCCAGATATTCTTGGTCTGCTGGAGTAAACGGTCCGTTAATAGTATCGACCTCGCCAGCAAGGTAGGCATCAAATTTTCGCTCACCATACACTGCNTTGTAATTTTCTATGTAAGGCTTGATNTTGCCNGTGTAATTCACATTGGGTTCAAATTCNGCATGCTGATTTGGTACCCATTCTTTTANGATCCATGGAGTACTTGAAAGTGTTGTACTTGGATCATTTGAATAGTACTGNCCATGTTTCTCAGCGGCATGTTTTGCAAGNGGAGAACCATACATCATAAACCCGGGAACATATGGCGCTGGTGTATCAAGCTGGAAGACAAGGGTTTTGTCATCTGTTGCTGTAACACCTAGGGTATCTAAAGCCTTCTCGCCAGCTTCAATTGCCCCATAGTTTTCTACTTCAAGCATACCGAAGTACCACGTGAAGTCATAAGCGTGTTCTGGGTCAGCGTAATACTGCCATGTATATACGTAGTCATGAGCAGTTAGTGGGACACCGTCACTCCATGTAAGATCTGGGTCGATATTGAATGTCCAGGTCTTCATATCGTCTGAAGATGACCAACTAGTGGCACCACCAGGGACGGTGGAAAGGTCTGTGCTCAATAGAGCTAAGCTAAAACCACTCTGGATTCCCCCTGCGGCAGAGTTGTAAACACTGACTGGGAATTCTAGAGACTCACCTTCTTTTTCATAGTTGACCTTAAGGAATTGAGCTGCCATTGGAGCAGCGTCACTTGGCATTTCACGTCCAAATACATTGGTTGTTTTTGCNGCTGGAGCTGGCTTTGTAGCCGGGGCCGGNGCTGCNGCTGGAGCTGCTGCNGGAGCTGCTGCTGGAGCTGCTGCTGGGGCGGTATCTTCCTCTGAGGAACTACATCCCACCACGACTGAAAACATTAGCGCCGTCATAGCACCAATCACCAAAAACATAAAACCGTTCTTGCGCATTGAGTAACCTCCACACAATACTTCTTTAACAAGCNAACGAAAACACTCGTAGCTTTTCACTAGGGACATTATATTATGAAAGTCAACAAAAGATAATACTAANTTAATGNTACATTAATATTACCTTTTGAAATGGGNTGCATTTCAAACCAAGATATCATGACCGAGTATTTGTCGAAACGACTTATATCTTATTGATTAGATGTTAAATTGCGGGTCACTATAATTTGTAATCTTATCGAATATTTGGATTCGCCATCTTTGTGAATCCACGGCTAGCAACCTAGATTTCGAGTCGTCGAAACTAACGCATGTTGGCAATGCAAAAAGTGTTTCNGGTTCTAAACTTGATACCCGTCTCCGAGCCTTATATACNTCAGGACTAGCAGCCACGTATTGCTTTTGCCATTTTGATAGTTCGACTGCTGAACCTGTTAGGTTTGCTATGTGGATACCGGTTGAATCATAAATCTGCACTCTGTTGTTTACCCAATCTGCCACATAAATATCGCCGGATTCATCTACAGAAACGTCTGAAGGATGGTTTAAATTTGAGGCGCTGGAGCCAAATTCTCCTATTGACATGATGAAGGCACCATCTGCATTAAACTTTTGGATCCTGTGATTTTTATGGTCAGCTACATAGACAAAATCATCATCGTCTGTGCAAATTCCCCAAGGAGCATTTAAAGATCCATGGGTATCCCCAAATTCTCCCCAAGATTGGATGAACGCTAAATCTGGGGAAAGTTTTTGGATACGATGGTTAAGAGTATCTGCTATGTAGACGTTATTATCGGAATCTATCGTTATTCCTGAAGGGCGATTAAATTGAATTTCCCCATTTCCTGGGCCACCTATGGTTTTGACAAGATCTCCCTGTGGAGTGAAAACAGAAATTATATTTCGTAGTTCATCCGTGACTAACAGGTGCTCGCCATTGAAAACTGCGCAACTAGGCCACGAGCCATCGAAGTTTTCTTCAAGAACCTCTCTAAATGAAACCACAATTTCCTCATCATCTATGTTGGGGCCAACTGTCAATTTGACTACATCTGATCCGTAGGTGTCTCTTAACACTACAAAAAAGTCATTTCCTGCACCTTTCGTGGCGTAAACTATTCCTCTGAATGCCCGACCGCCTACAACCCGATTGTAATCAAAGGCACGTCCCTTTGCTGATGTAGTTAGCATTTTGAATCTACCTATAATCTACTTAAATAGCTAATTTTAGTTTGAAGACCCCATAAATCCTGGCTTTTCAAAATGTCCACCGACGATAGGCACAGGGTCTAATTTCATCCAATCTTCGGCCAGAGTGGTGTACACGCTTCTAAAATCCATGTCAGGGACTAAATCACCCTGATCAAGATCTCCTTCCTTCATCGATGGATATTGTCCATATTCTCCGCCCTTCACGTTTTTACCAATAGCAAGGCAAACACCGCCAGCTCCATGATCCGTTCCTGCACCGTTGTCATACACTCTCCTACCAAATTCAGAAAACAAAAACATGGTCACATTGTCAGCAGCCTCGTGTTCTTCCAAATCATCAAAGAAATCTCTTATGGCAGATGAAGCTGAAGACCAAAGTTTATTATGGGTGGAAAGTTGATCTGCATGAGTGTCAAAACTTCCAAGGTCACAATAAAAAATCCGAGTACCTAAATTTGCCAAATGTATTTGAGCAATTCCCTTGAGCTTTTTGGCGATTGAGGAATCTGCATATTCAACAGTCGATGAATACAAACTAGGTGCGACATTTAATATGTCTGCCCCTTTCATAGCGTCAAGTCCTGTTTGACCAAGAAACTCCATAACTGGACCGGATCCAATCATTGGAGAATACATTTTTTTGTATCTATCCAGCACTCGATCTCTTTTTTGTTCTGGGGTAATGTCGGTAAGGAGGCCGTAATTATCTAAATTTTCCACTGTGGCTACTGGAACGTCAGGAGCTACCAAAGCCCTATAAAGTGAGGGGCCCATACTTACGGCTGTCACCACGTTTTCTTTGCTAGGATCGATTTGCTTGATTGCTCTGCCAAGCCAACCTTCCGTTCCTAGAGTTTCGGGTTCACATGTGTGCCAGATGTCCATGGATCTAAAATGGGACCGAGGAGAGTTTTCATAGCCAACTCCATGAATAATGGCAACATTGCCATCTTTATACATTTCGGCCAAAGGGGCCATGCCAGGATGAAAACCTATTTCTGAGGTGAGCTCGATTACGTCAGTCTCATTTATGTTAACTGAGGGTCTGTAGTCTCTATACAAAGAGTTACTGTGAGGCACCACAGTATTCATGTAATCATTACCACCCGATAATTGAACTACTACTATCACAGGGTCTTTTGATGGGGTTCCAGTCATGTTTATCCTNGTTATTAGCTAGCCTTTTCTTTACAACGGCGGTNAAGCAAATTGATATTCTCTGGTTGCGACTATAAGTTGGAGCAATTCCAAGGTTCTTGTCACCCCGTTTGATTGCCAGTCGAAATCTCCTTGCGAAGAAACGTGATCTATAAGCTCAGCCCTTGTCTCAGTTGTAACCTCTATNGGTCCCATGATGTCAAGACAAGCATCTACNACTTCTTCAGGTTTGAAAGATGTGGAGCTAACTCGATCTATCATTTTTGCAACACCNGGNCNNGAATAGTCACCGACCATTTCNGACATGAAATTTGTACGNTTCATTAAGGTGCCACTGTTGATCCACTCNANACCAGANTGCCANCCTTCAACACTTGGNGGATTTAAGAGATCCTGNCCCATNTAGACGATCTGGCTAGTCCAATNCAANATATCCGGCCCAGGAAGANNACTATTTCCAACCAACCTCAGAGTACTTACCACAACTTCNGCGGGNTTCTTAACCCTTGAGAATTGTGANTCCTTAAAAAAATCGCTATNGAATAATTTNCTNANGACNGTTTCCATATGGTAGTCACTNTCNANCAAGGCNTCAGCCAAAAACTGTACCGCNTNAGGGTTGTTTGGNGGAACAACAGACCATGCNGGTACCTGGGGCTCGTCTTCNACAAAAAANTTATAAATATGCCTAGCCATGAAGTTNGCCGTTGCNGGNTTAGAAAGGATGATATCTATTACNTCTTCCCCNTCNAAGNTTCCTTTNTGTCCTANNAATTCCTTTTCTCCATAGTCGTGATCTTCTTCTATAAACTTGAAATGCCAATCCCATCTACCCATATGGAATCTCGGTAACTTGTGCTCTAGGGTCCATCCGGTGAAAGCCCTAGAACATTCCTGAACATCGTCCTCTGTATAATTTCCGACCCCCATT
>PAON01000056.1:0-25801 GCA_002708495.1 Dehalococcoidia bacterium
TGGTTTCATTTTTAGTGTTACAGAAAATGGTGATAAACAAGGAGGAAAAGATGTTGCAAAGGGTGGTATAAAATATGGTAGTATTCATAATTCATTCGTAAAATTCTGTAATTTTACCATACTAACACAGGGTATCACAGATCGTTATACATACGACCAATTATGTGAGAATTGGAATAGACAAGGAAATAATGAATACCAGATGGATGACCGTGATTTCACAGTAACCAGAAATGATTGTTGGAATTGGTGTATGAAACAGGCAGAAAAAGACGGAGAACCCAGCGAAAATAATGATGGAAAAAAGGAAAACCCCACACATTATTCCGAGCGTGTTATGCAAGAATTAACTTTTAAGACATTAGCTGATACAAAGGAAATTCTATACTATGACGATGGTGTTTACAATCTTGGTGGAGAAAGGAAGATTGAGGAAATGTGTCAAAGGATGATTCCAGAATGTGGTATAAATGACGTAAGGGAAGTTTTAGCAATAGTACAGAGAAGCACATATGTAGACCGAACGGATTTCGATATTGACCCGTATAAGATTAATTTGATTAATTGTATAGTTGATGTTTTAACAGGTGAGATAAGCGAACATAGCCCAAATAAACTTCATAGAAATCAAGTGCCAGTGA
The DNA here is from genome assembly GCA_002708495.1 of Dehalococcoidia bacterium. Classification (GTDB taxonomy): domain Bacteria; phylum Chloroflexota; class Dehalococcoidia; order Lucifugimonadales; family UBA826; genus UBA11996. The sequence continues at coordinate 642 of PAON01000056.1, forward strand.
TATATGATGAGAGTGCAATGGCTGTAGAAGTACCAAAATTCCTACGGGAATGCCATACTGAACCAAAAACAATATTGAAACTCATTGAGGAGGCTGCATATGTTCTGTTAAGGGAGCCATTATTCCAAGTCGCTTTCATGTATACAGGTATAGGTAGTAATGGAAAATCGGTATGGTTAGATTGGATATTAGACTTCTTTGGAAAAGAAAATGCCTGTGAGGTGTCACTACATGACTTTGTTGTTAATCGGTTTAAGGCAGCAGAACTTGATGGTAAATTACTAAATGTGTATGCCGATATTAAGAGTGATGCCCTTAAACAGAATGAAACTTTAAAGCCTTTGATAAGTGGTGATAGAATGACCGTGGAAAAGAAGAATCAACACCCATTTACATTAAAACCATATGCCAAGATGTTCTTCTCAGCAAACCAGATACCTGAAATGCATGATACCAGTTTGGCTATGTATAGGCGTTTATCATTAACCAGATGGGATATAGTATGGACAGAGGAAACCAAGGATGTTGATAAATTAAGTAAAATGAGTACAGAGATGGAAAAATCTGGAATGTTAAATATGTTTTTGAGGACTTTACGAAAATTAATCAAAAGAGGTAATTTCAGCAACCCATTAAGTATGGAAGAACGTAAGAATACATGGCAAGTTGAAGCAGACCCAGTAATAGAATTTGTTCGACTAAAAGTTCTGATAGACAAAAATAAGACAATTGATGGAGACGAGTTATGGCAGGCGTTTGAAGATTATGGTCATGATGCCAAGATTAGTAAGAATGTTTTCAACAGAAAGATTGTTTCATTAACAAGAGCAAAGAGAGAAAGAACGAGATCTAATAAATCACATTATGGCTACACATGGTATGGAATTTCATTATACACAACGGTTACAAAGTCTGGACAAACTATTTTGGGTGATGATGATTGAGTATATGTGAGGAAGATGAAGTTCTTTGACCTATTTGCTGGAATCGGTGGATTCAGACTTGGCATGGAGAGAAATGGTCATGAGTGTATTGGGAGTTGTGAGATAGATCAATATGCCCGACAAATATACTCAAGAAACTTTGGACATGAGCCAGAATATAAAGATGCCACAAAACTCAACCCAAAAGAATTACCAGACTTTCAATGCCTATGTGCAGGATTTCCTTGCCAATCATTTTCACTTGCTGGACAAAGGGGAGGGTTCGAAGATACAAGAGGTACGCTCTTTTTTGAAATCATACGGATTATTAGGGAAAAACAACCATCTNTTCTATTCCTTGAAAACGTCAAAGGGTTACTATCTCACGACAAAGGGAAAACCTATAGAACAATCCTCACCACGTTGGATGAAGTGGGGTATGACACATCATTCCAACTTATTAACAGCAAATATTTCCTTCCNCAGAACAGGGATAGAATATTCATTATCGGANATCTTAGAGGANNAAGTAGACNAGAAATACTACCTCTCGGAGAAATCAGTGAAAGAGATGATAGAACACCTAAAAATGGGAATAAAATAGAGCCAAAAATTAAAAGAATCAAAGGCAACCCAAATGCTTACAACACTGATGCACAGGCAGGGAAGGTTTATGATGTTACTGGTATAAGTCCATCAGTTACAGGTCACCGTGTTAATTCACAGGGTTTTATTGCAGAGCCAAAATCAATAGAACCAAAGATAAAACAAATTGGAAAGATACACAAAGGTCAATCAGGTNNNGTTTATTCNANTGATGGNATAGCNACCACTATCTGTGGNTGTGGTGGTGGANNTGGTGCNAANACNGGACTTTATGCAGAACCTAAGTTAAAGAAAGTTGGCATCATCGGTAAGGGTGGACAGGGTATGCGTGTTTATTCAATCGATGGTATTGCATCAAATCTAAATGCTTTGAGTGGTGGTATGGGTGCCAAGACAGGACTTTATCTTGACAGGAATGATATGAATATTCCTAAACCAGACGACATTAGTAGAACTGTTAGAGTTGGTGGTCGTGGAAGTACTGACAGACACAGTTGGGATATTATAGATGACAACACAAGAGTTAGACGACTTACACCAACAGAGTGTGAACGGTTGCAAGGATTCCCTGATGGTTATACTATTGGGATAAGTGAAACACAGAGATACAAATGTTTAGGAAATGCTGTAACTGTTAACACTATTCAACATATAGCAAGTTTCTTCTGATCGCTAGAATATATTTTATGGATTATATTACAACCATATCAAAATTTAATTTCAAATAATAAAAATGCCTGATCGCGTGTTTAACTACATATAAGGAAAACAAAAAACGGGCGAACCGATTCTCTGTTTTCATGCGACGATCTAAATTAACATATAAAGGAATTCTTTGATCGAGTGACAAGTGTTTTTCAACTCTATTCCCCACTAACTATCGTTATACTACTTCCCAGCTAGCAACTGAGTTGAGATATAGTTGTCACTTTTGATCGTAAAAACCCTCACAAAAAATATCAAATCTATATAGTATAATTTGTTAGGCATATTTTTTGTGCAATTTGATGTACGAAAATCGGTGATTTCGATATACGAAACTCGGCGTTTTTGATCGTAAAAAAAAAATAAGGTCGTCGCGATCCTTTACATATCGGACATTTTTTACAACACCAATAATTTTTGTTTTAAATTATGGTAAACGAATTATGGTGTGAAACACATACGATCAACTAGAATCAAGAATAAATTACAATTTCAAATAGTGGTTGTGTTTATCTATCATATGATAAATGGTAGTAAGGATTTATTCGCCACAGATTTTGCTATGAAAGGTACTTTCAAAAAACCCAAAAATCCAAAGTGGACAAAACAAGGTAAGAAAGTATCTCTAGATAAACCTGAAGCAGATAAATTAGATGTAGGCAAAGCATCAAAAACTTCCAAGAAAGTTTTATCCGAAGTTGGTCTTTCTGATGATGTGTTTGATAATGCCGCTAGTGTTCCTATGGTAGACATGGGTAAATTAGCAGATTTTAGCAGTTTTATGGAACCTGTTAAGAAGGGTAAGTGGCAGAGAAGAGAATAAAATTACAATTTCAAATAGGAGGATAATTATTATTCTATATGGTATTTGAGCGTAGTGAAAAAATAGATTATATTTATTCATGGATGGTACCAACGCCGTTTAGACCCTCAGAATCGTTTGCTAAAACAAGAAAAGCCACTGGGGATAGAATGCAGAGGCAGACTTGGAAGAGAGGTGGAAAAGAAGTGATGATTGGTGGTAAGAAACAATATAGATACACCAGAGGAGGAGCCTCATCAAAACAACGTTTTCCAGATCGTCCAGTACCAGCACATCAGATTATAGGTGTTCAGGATCTTGATTATGATATTCCTGCTGGTATGGAAGCAGGAAAATGGTATGACCCTGAAGATTTAGTACAATCTTGGAAACCTAATCCATGGGCTGGTTCTACCAAGACGACAGGGTATCACAAATATGGTGGCAAAATCCTTATGACTAAAAAGCATAAGATTGAACAGGAAAAATTACGTGCCCAACAAGAGTTGCAAAGAATAGAAGACCTCAAAGTACAAGCTGAGTTTGAAAAACAAAAACAACAGATGGCTGTATTAGCCCAACAAGAGCAAACAGTAAGACAACAACAATTAGTTGAGGAGACAGCAAGACAGCAGAAAATAGTGGAAGAAAAACGGGCTCTTGCAGAGCAAGTCAGATTGAAGCGTGAGGCAAGACGTGCAAAATCTAGTCCATCTGGTAAACAATTCCAAGTCACAAAACCAAGAAAGCGTGTTCAAATTAAACGACGTAGATTTTCGGCACCCAGACCAACTAGGGCTGATCCAAGACGTGCGTCAACACCATGGTGAACACCATGGAATTAAAAAAAAAAATTCTGGTTATTAGACATACCAGAAACGTCAGTTCTTGATACAGCCGCACAAGGTAGACCACAAGGTCAAGGTGGTGGTAAACAAGGTGATAGTAGTGGTAATGGTGATAGTAGCACACCAGCACCAAGTGGTGGTAATGGTGATGATGGTGGAGGTAGTGATGGTGGTGATGATGGTGGAGGTGGAGGTGGTGGTGGTGGACACCGAACACAAACACAAAAGTTTGATTCAACAAAAACTGAAATAGGTGATGGGTTTGATGCAGGGGATCTTACAACTCCTACATCTTTTGGTGACCCAACAGCAAAAGTAACAATTGGTGGGACTGTATATTCATTAAGTTCTATGATGAATCTTGGTGCTGGTTCGACACCAATAGATTTTTCATCTAGTGGGTCAGGTTTAGATTCACTTTTTTATGGTACTCCGTTTTATACATCTCCAACCCAGTTAAAAGACCCATCAGATATTGCTGATATTGTAGGGCAGTTTTCCACGCAAGGAAAAAATGAAACGGAAAGGCAAAAATTTCTAAGACATCAAGCAGCAGTACAACAACAGTCACAGGTTCAAACCGCAAGGGCAGAGGCAGAACGAGCACAAGATTTAGCTGATTCGGCAGCGAGGGCTGCTGATGTTGCCGAAAAACAAATGCAGGCAGTTGGTATGGGTGGTGTAGTGGGAGATGTTGCTCCTAAACCACAAACTGGATATGGGTTCGATATTGATACTGCAACCGATTTGTATAATTGGGCTGACCCATGGGCAAGTGATGATATCATTGATTATTCTGGCAAGGATTTCTGGGGCACTAGGGATCCAACGGCGATGCAAAGACTACCAGATAATAATTTGGAATTACAATTACAATTAGCCCTTTCAAATGTTCGTATAAACACATCTGAAAATAGAATTGATAATTTTGAAATGCAGATGAATAGGTTAACAACTACTATGCAAACAGAAGAAGCAAAAATGAGGAACACACCACAAAGGGAAGGTTTTGCTGGGTATAACGAACAATTCTTTATGACGGAGTCCGCTGTTTGGCGTGACGCAAAACATGAAAAGGAACAATTAAAAAAAATTCTGGATAAAGAAAAAGCGTTTCTGGAAAAACAAATTAGTAAGAAGGAAGCATGGGAAAATCTTTCATTAACTGACGTTACAGCGGCAGCCTTTACAGGTGGTGTTGCATTAGGTGCAGGCACTAAAAATCCCATGGAAACTGATACAGAACATATACGACCTGCAACAGTTGATACCCTAGCATATGTTCCCGGTGATCCTGAGATTACTGATGTTTTACAGGCACCGAAAGATAAGTCAAAAAAACCAACCAGTGTGTTCACAGGTTTAGAATTACCAAAAATTAATTACATGGAAGGCTTCAAAGGCATATTACCACTGGCACACGCAGAGGATGAACCAACAACAACACCAGAAGCACCAACATCTGAAACACCAGCAACAGAACCACAACAAACAGAGGCACAACGTCTTGAAGCAATGGGCTTAGCAAAAGACCAAGCAGAATATGCGGCTGCTGTTATCGCACAAACAACTGGTACTGAAGAACAAGTGGGACAATCATTTACGGATATGAGAAAGAGAATAACAGCTAGTGATGGCACACCTATTGATAACCCAAATTATGGGTTACAAGTGCAGGCAGTTCCTACGGCACAAGAATACAAGGAGAGAACAGCACAGGGAGAAGTATGGAGTGCCTATACACCGGGTGATAGTGGTTGGGCACCAGATGCATATGCCATTAGAACAGAAACACCATCTGAAGACTTAACGTATGACCAAGACCATTTTGATAAGATGAATAGAGAGGCACCTATTGATCAGGGGCTGAAGGAGCAACAGATAAACATTGAAACTGAACGTTTGCAAATGATATTAGGTAAAGAGTATAATGATGAAACCAAAAGTTGGGAACCAGTTCCTTTAACTGATAAACAAAAACAAAAAATAGAAACAGATGCCGAACAAATGGCAAAGGGTATTTATTTTACGTCTATTGAACCACCAACAACACTAAATCCAGAAACTGGTAAACAGGAACCAAATCCACTTGCTGGTGAACAACGTGCTGGTTATGTGTTTGCTGATACATACAGTGGTGATGCTGTGGATAAAGATAGTGGTGTGAAAATTTCAGAAATAAAAAGGAAGCAATTAGAAAAAGCTTATCAATGGCAAGCAACAAAAGCGGAAATTAATAAATTACAGAAAGAAAGATTTGATGCCATTGGTAGTGGTGATATTTCCATTGCCAGTATGTTGAAAGGTTTCGGTCAAGACAGTAAACAGTATGCGTTATCTAAAAAATATTTTACTGAAAGAGGCATACCATTAACAACACCAGTGGGTGCAATATCATTAGGGCAAGATGATCAAGCTAAATTATTGGCTGGAGATGACACACGTTTCATCAAAGATGCAGAAAAGTTTGGTGAAGTTGGTATTGACGTACAAAAAATGTATGGAACGGTAGATCCAACAGGGCAAGACCCAATATCATCTGTGAGAGGAGCGTTGCAATTGCAGGCTAATTTAGATTATCAAAGAAAACAAACATCTAAGTTTCCAGAGGCTAGTGAATATTTAGTATTTGCGTCGGCTCAGGCAACACCTGATTTTACCGATTCTAGACATTATACTATAGATATTATGGGAGAAACACCATACCAATTAACAGATGACCAAGTAGGTATGTATCGAGAGGGTGGTCATGAAGTTACGGCTTGGGAAGGTTTTGGTGCTATTCAACCAATGTATGAGGTTACAAAAGCTGAACTTCCAGCGTTAATAACAAAGTTAACACAAGCAGGGAGATTTGGTGCTGGCGCATCAATAGTAGTTTCACCAGATGATCCTACAGAGAAAAGAGTATTCAGGGATGATGATGGAAATCCAGAAACTTGGGATAATGTCGCCACAGGTAATGCAGTTTTATTTTTTGATGATCTAGAGGGACGTGGTAGAGAGTTTAATACCTTTAATGAGCAGGGAGGAGAAGGAGTTTTAGATGGTGGTATTGCTGGTCTGTATGTTCAACCTGAATCACAGGTTACAATCCATAAGGCACAAGCTGGCGATCCTTTCTATGGTGGTGGCGGCGGTGTTGAGATTGGGGTTACAAAATTGTCATTTGAAGATGATAAAGAAGCCCAAATAGTAGTGGATGCTTTTAATGAAATTAAAGATACGGGTAAAATGCCAGCAGAGGGTTCACCTGCATACGCTTTATTATTGAGTATGGCATCACAGCAAAACATTGGGCAAATTAATAATGTTGATACGTATAAAGAAAAATTTCCAGATGCTAAAATAGGCACAGATGGTACTACTTCCATTAATGCCTTAACTAATTGGATAGGAGCAGATAGATCTGAAACCAGTGGTTATAGTAACATTATTGATTTTGAGGCTAAAGTAATAAGTGGTTTTGCTCCTACGGCAGCGTTTATTGCAGAACAGGAAGACTTGGGTCGGATTGAAACCGTGTCCGACCAGAAGTTACGAATTGCGAAGGAAGATAGAGACAGTTATGATAAATGGAAGGCACTATCTGAAATACAAAGATCCACGTTTGGTGCGCCAACACCAGACGCAGTGGTGCCAGCAGTAGTGCCAGAAGTACAATCAGAAGGGGAATTATATGAGTTCACACCAATTCCAATAATTCCAATAGCACACGCTGAGGAGGATACTCCTAGTCAAATACTTGTGCCAACTCCAGCAGACCTCCGTCAGGGTGAATTCAAAGTTGTCATAACAGAGCCAATCGGTGCTATATTTAACGAGGGAATTGGTGGTGACTTAAAGCTTACAGAAAAAGGAAAAGACATGCAAGCAAGGGGAGAGTTGCCAAACAATATGACATTTGGTGAAGCCGTTGATCAAAAGATTATCTACAGAGATGGTATAGTTGATGAGCTTCGGTATTTACTTTCAAGAGATACACAGATCTTTGCTAACATAGGCAGGGCTGCTGGAATGGTGGCAACACAAGATACTGAAACATTTAGAATTTATGAACCCACATTTTTTGAACAGGGTATTGATAGTATTATTCAACAGGTACAATTCGCGTGGGGTACGCGCGGAGAATCACCAAAGGTAGCAGATCCTTCTGCGGTTGCTGGTATGGTTGATCCTATGACAGGAGAAGTGACGCAAGAATTCGGCGAAGCCGTAGCGAGACCATTTTGGTCTCACTCAGATGAAAAAGATGAGTATGGAAATGTTATACCAAACATCGATCCAAACACTGGCAAACCTGTCGGTACGTGGGATCAAATGTGGCAAGAATTAAGCGAAGAGGCAGCGTATTACGGCTCAAAACATGAGAAAGGTATTGTGGTTGGTGATAAATCAACTGGTATGTTATCAGCACCTGAATGGGAAAAAGAAGGTTTCCTTGGTGGGTTGGCGGCGTTTAGGGCTTTACCATGGGGAACACTCGCTGAGATACCAGCCGAAGCATTATTTTTTGCAGTTGCTCTTCCAGCAAGAGTATCAGTTATGGCGGCTTTGAAAATAGCACCAAGGTTATCGTCAGGTATGGCGGCTGGTCTACTATCGGGTTTAGAGAGAAAACTTGCACCAGCGACTGCAAAGTATACAGAAGCTGAAAGACAAGTATCAAGTTTCAGGGCTCAAGGACTTCCAGATCAGGCTGCTCTAGTTGCACCAACACGCTTTCAACAATATGCTGCTGGTATGACGAAGGTAATTCAAAAGACACGTCCAGTTGAGGGCTTTACTGCTGAGGGCACAAGAGTAGGTATGCCGAGTACGGCTGGTAAATTCGTTGTCGCCGAAGCTTTAGTGGGAAAACAAACTGGTCTTGCAGAAGCTGTAAGTTCGGATTTAATCAAGGTAACGCAGAAAGTAGCAGGCTATACCCCACAGAAGTTTGAGTCTCAGATGTCAAAAATTCTTTATCCTGATGCGGCAATCAAGGGTGCAAAAACTGTAGTGAGAAGTACGCTTTACACACAAATGCAGAAAGCAACACAACAATTACCACCATGGCTTAGGGATAGTCGGATTGGTTCCAAAATAGCAGCAGTTGGCACACATGAACTTGCAAACAAAGTAGAACAGATAGCCAAGAGGATGCGAGCTGATAAAGCACTTGAAGAAGAAAAAATGACGGATGATGATATATCAAGATTAGCTGAGAAGACGGTAGTCGCTGAATATCTTAATACTACTGGTGGTGACCAGCACATACTAAATTATATTGCAAATGCAAAATTTGGTCAAAAGTCATACTTTGATTTAACTCCAGCAAGAAAAGTAGAGGTTGACAATGAACTTTTAAGATTACAGAAAGAAAATGTTACCGCCAACATAGCAGGATCAAGAGAATTTCATGAAGTGTTTCCTAGTAAAGGNGTGTTACCAAGTGAAACANTTGAGTTTAGATTACCAGTAGAGGAAACTTNCCAAAAGGCTGCGACACAGCAGGATAAAATTCTTGTGGGTNNAAANNNGGTCAGTNNNGTTGAAGGGAGAATTACTGAAGTTACAGGTAAAGGACTGCCTGANATTGGTGAGTCTTTAAAATGGGGTGAAAAAGGTANNGTCGTTGGTGAGGCTAATTGGATTACGGGTAGAGGTGAACAAGCAAGGCTGACAGGTGGTGCCACATTACCGAAGAAAGGGATGCCACTTACAGAAGGAGATGTGTTTACAATTGGTGGTTTGTCACGTTCGGGGTATACAGGGTCGTGGTTTGGTACTGGGACAGATACAAGNGTATTNTTTTNTAAGGCAGCACAAAAAGANACACCNAATATTCTTAGTACACCCACATTTTACACAGGACTTGATCCACAGTTTGNTCGTCCAGCATTACAACCAAGAGCCACGGAACAATATCTATTACAGGAAGTTAGAGAACCATGGAGTAAATTAACAAANAAAGAACAANAAACATATTTCNATCAATGGTTGAGTCACCAACCAGTAACACAGGGNGTGCCAGTATCAAAGTTTGNTCGTGTAAATGANTCCANANATAAAAAATTGTTGGANAAATATAATAAATCAGNTGNAGTTGTTAATAATACGGGTCATTGGCTTGAGATGCANACCACCAGCATGAACAGTGGCTTTAAAATTCATGTCGTGGCGTACACTCAGAAGGGTACGGCAGAACTTTATGCAAGACTTGAGCCTTTATTTCAACANTATAAAGTGACAAGGAAGTATGCTGCTAGTAAAGTCCAATTAGAGCAAATGGCAAAAAAAGGGCACACCCAAGAAGGTAAGGCTGTAACTGCTTATCTTCCAAAAAAAATGATTGATGATGCCAAGGCTGGAAATACAAANGAGTTGATTAACTTCCAAGCTGATTTGGCAAAAGCCTTGGAAGGTTTTACACCTGATACTACACTTAAGGCAAAGTTTGGAGAAGTTGGTGACAAGATATTTGTGTCTTCACCAGATGGAAAACTTAAAGCAGTCAAAGGGACGTGGGGAACAGTCACGGCAGATGAACCTCTTGGTAATATAAATTTCGCAGGAGTCAGATTTGAAATGACAGAGTTATCAGAAAAAGCACAGAAGGCATATTTAGCTGGTGGGGCTGAACAAAACGCAGTTTATAGAGGTAGAGTTAAGGTAAGTGCTAAAGAGGCAAAAAAACGTAAGTACAAGAATCCAGATGCATTTGGAAATTATTATGAGGAAGAGATTGGTGGTATTGGTGCTTTACCTTCTTACAAAACAGGAAAAGAGTATAGTCCGATTCCTGAAGATATTTCATTTAATCCATTTGCATGGGCAGATGAAAAAGTTATAATAAAAACAACCAAGAGCAGTTACACACCATATGGGGGTATGCCAGTAACAGAATATGTTGGTGGCGTGGTAGAAGACATGGGCGGTGTTGTTGCGCGTGGTGGTGGAAAAGCCACAACAAAAAGGGAATGGGTCGCAGATCGTATGGAAGCAATTGATGTCATGCAACTCCAAAGACATCAACAAGCAAAGGCGACGGCATTGGCAAACATTGCGAAAGGACAAGAGGGCGGAACTAAAAAGGTCAATGAGGATCTTGTCAAGGCAGCACAGGTTGAGATTGATAAGATTAGTAAAAAGTACAAAGGTAAAGGATCTTGGAAGACAACGACAACAACGGATGATGCCTACGGCATCAACCTCGATGGTACTATATCCAGAGATGCAATGGGAGAACATGGATGGACAGTGGCTGATGAATTTGGTTACCCATATAGAACAAGGGCTAATGTTGCTGACAGTGACTTGACATTAATTTTTGGTGATATAACAAGTCCCGGTTCTGCATTAACGTTACGAACTGCAAAAGAACAGGGTAAACACGTATTGGTTAATCCAACAAAGGCTGAGATAAAAAACATATTGGAAGCAAACCCTGCAATAAGGGATAATGATGGTAAACTAACCGAGGGTATCTATACCATTAACATTGCTGGTAGCAGAAAGACGACGGGCAGTCATATTAATGCGATAGAAAAAGAATGGGGTGGTTTTCTTGAAGATGCATCTAAGAATATGGATTATCTTTCTCCGAAATATCGGGTTATCTCTGGAGGACAGGTTGGTGCTGATATGGCAGGGTCAAAGGCTGCCGCTAAACATAAGGGGTCTTACCAACCGAAAGTGGTTAAGGGAGAACAAATAACTAAAGATGTAATTGAAGAAAAAACTGTTGTAGGTGCTGGCAGTCTATTTGATAAGGATGGAGATTTTCTATATCTGAATCAATTCAGTTGGAAAAATAAACAAATAAAACTTACTAAAAAAGAAAGGGCAAAGCAGAGTAAAATATTCCAGAAGGAGTATCAAACGGTTCGTGTTGGTGAGCAAGATCTTAAGCGACAAATGTATCAAGCGTCTAGAATGATAGGTGGAACTCCTTTGGAACAAAAAATATACAGATTATCTGATCCAGAAGTTGATGACCTTTTGAAATTAACTCCAAGCTCTCCAGATGAGGTGAGGAGATTAATTAGTCCAACAAGTGGACAGACAGATGCTGGGTTTGTTTCAAAGGGGCTTACTCCTGAAGAAATTAATTTGGGTGATAAATTGGGCATCAATAGTTTCGGTCAACAAGTGAGGGCACCCACAAACAAGGTATTGACAAAAGCACAAGATTTGCATGCTGAATTTTGGAGACTAGAAGATAGTAAGCAGGAGATATTGAAGCAAAGAGCTATTACATCTTCAGCAAAAAGAGATAAGGAACAGAAATTAGCGATAATTGATCAACAGCAGAGAGAGAAATGGGGTGATTGGGCGGATATATTTGCTAAGCAAGGTTTGTTTGGGAAAATAGTAAAAGGAAGAGATTGGATGGTAAGGTCGTATAATAATCCACGGGAGAAAGGTGTTCATCTATTAATGTATGATTCCGATAAAGGTACGGAAGCTTATTTTACAATTTGGTTGGACAAGGCAAATAAGAAACAAGGTTATAAGGTTAAACGGGATACAAGGCAGATAGGTCTAGAGGGTATTGGAAACGCACAGGTATTACAAATGCCACTTAATACGCGTGGTGAAGTCGAGATGTTTGTTGGAAGACATAATCATACAGATTATCTTGATCATAAGTCAGGAGATACGTCAAAGCAAAACTTTGAGCCTAAGAATCCGAGTAATTATCATGATGGTTGGATAGTACAAAATGTTTCTGCTAGTCCAATGAATCAGCATCCTGCCACATCTTTCTTACAAAAGAATCTGAATTTGACAAATGAAAAGTACCATGTTGTAGCGGTTCAACAGTGGCAGCCCAGTATACCTATAGGCTCGGTTATTGGAAAAGGGGATCTCGGTAAAGCTGGTGGTTGGAAGACAATCAATAACATGAATGATTGGATGGACGATTCACAAATTGCTGGCAAACTTGGCATAAAGGTTGGTGAAGCCTTTGATCCAAATTTTATACCTAAAACAAGGGTCATAATACAAACGGCAAAACAGGAAGATATCTCAAATCTTTCTGATAAGGTGTTGATGAGGGTGGTAAATGAATTGCGTAAACAAGAAATCATGAGAGGAGATTCAGTTGATACATTAAATGCCTCTGGCTTTAAGTCTCTTGCCGCTAAATACCCAGATTCATTAAAACCCTTGATTTATTCTGGTACAACTATAACTGATGATATGACACGAGCCATTGCAGTTAGACGGGTTGTGGGTACATCACAGAAAATGAGAAAATTGGGGTATAATAATAGTACAGGGAAATATATTACAACTAAATGGTTACCTTTTGAAAAAAATCTTACTAAAAAAATCAACACAGTCAAGGATCAAAAGGGAGGATTTGATAAAAATGGTAAACTTGTGTCACACGAATACAATCCAAAACAGTTGCTCCATGAAGATATTGACGAAACGTCAAAAACATTTGGTAAGGTACAGGTGTCATATCATTCGAACTTTACGGATGGTGGAAAATTTGTTAATGATACAAATCTTTTAGATGAAATGAGAAATCTTGGTTTTCATTTCAGGCAGTGGAAGGACAAGAAAGGTATTTGGCGTCATAAAATTCGTTGGAGTAATAGTGAAGAATCTGGTTTTGTCCACCACAAAGGTGGTTATGTGTTCCGTCAATCAAAAATAAAACGTACTAAAATGATTAATGTTGACGGAAACCCAGTGCCATTGACAGAGGCTGTGGCACGTCAGAAATTAAAAGAGATACATCTTTCAGTATTAGAGCAAAGGCGTGATGCGCCTAGGGCATGGGTAGTTGATAACGTCAGGGCTCCAACGGAGAATTTAAGCATCACCAGAAGACCTCATGGAATACCTAGTGGAACAAGATCATCTCTTACTGACGAGCAATTAGTTTGGGTAAAACAGAATGAGGAAATATTGAAAGAAATTAAACCGTGGCAAAAGAGAGGAATGTTGGAATATTATACGGGTGGTTTTGAACCACAAGAAAAAGGTTTTGGTATATTGACAGCTAATCCAAGGATAAAGGTTGAGGCTGGTACTGGTAAGATTGTAGCAATAGAGCCAGAGTTTGCTGTAAGTATTAAGAACACACCAGCTTCTGGACTTGGTGTGCAAACGACAAGAAATGATGGTGATAATCTGGTGAGCATATATAAACACTATAAGGACGAGCACAAGGACTATAGTGCAAACTTTGACATCATGGCTACTGGTACGCCGAATGACGTTAGTAAAGCTGTAGTTGACGAGTTTCTTCAACCACAAACCCTCAAGATATTACAGGCAGTCAAGAGTCGTTTGTCAGTGAAACAGGGAACATATGATGTTCCTGATGAACAAAGTAGAATATTGTTGCAACAACAACTTAGCCAAAACGTTAGTAATTTAATGAAAGCAGAAGCAGAAAAAATCTCCTTGGAAGGGTTGGCTAAGAATATAGATGAAAAGATAAAAATCGAAAGGGCAGTTCAGCAGGATGTTTCCATTGGTGAGGGAAGAGTAATACAACCATTAAGTGTATTTGGTGAACGGCAGATTGTTGGGCAACCAACCGTGGTACCAAAGTACACAGAATTTGAAGTTAAGAGACAATTGCATGATCAGATGATGACACAGGCAAGAACTAGAATTGAAACAAACAGAGGGCTGAAAGCAGCCGCACAGAAAGAGATCGATAAGAATATGGTTGAGATAAAATTTACCACGGTTAAGGGTGATGAGTTGAACCCAATCATAACAACCGAAAAAGTATCTACTAAGTTTGAAAAACCGTATGAATGGAAAGTTGAGTATAAAAAGAATAAAGATGGTACACATGTTATAAGTACAAAAACGTATACTGTGTATAATAAAAATAAAACCGTTTCAGTTGAAGTAAAAAAAGGCGATGCAGTTGTAGAAAAAGTAGTTAAAAAAAGAAATCCTGCTTATCATGGCAACTTGAAAATTGCTGATAAACTTAAGAAGACTAAAATTGGTACACAGGAATATAATAAATTATTAGAGCAGCAAGGTGGATGGCAAAAGGCAACGAATGACTTTGATGGATTTGTGAAAAATATTTCTAAGGATGAAAAGCAAATCCCAGTGGACTATGGGCTTAGTAGGCAAGCTGGAAAGGATGCAGAAAAAGCGCTGGCATCATCGGTAAATGATGGAAACTATTCTGCATCGATGCAAGTGACAGTTGATGAATTAAGAACTACTGTACGGAAGTATGCATTTGATGGAGATGGAAATGTAGAAAGTTACGATTGGGTAGTTGATGAAGCTTTAAAAAGAAAAAGACAGGACACCGCAACTAACGATATTGCTGGTTATGATTGGGGAACATTACAGATAAAAATAAGTGAACAACAAAACGCACGTAATCAATTTGGAACATTGTTCGGTAAGCCTCTACCTCCACCCGAACTTCTACAATCGAAATCAGGTGTGTGGGTCGCAACCCCAACGTCAAGCAAAGTATCAGAAGCATCAGGTGATTTGTGGGTGGATCAAATAGGAGAATTAGATAAGAAGGTCAGAAATATTGTTAATATTAAAGGGCAAAGAGTAGATAGTGAATTTCAGAGAGATTACCCAAACTTGAAGTTTGAAACGAAAGGTAATATTAAAAATTTTAGACAATTAACTCTTAATGATAAAAAAATGGTTCTAGCACAATTAGGAAAAGAGTATGAAGCGTGGACTGGTGGTAAAGATGTCGTTAAGGCTACTATTACCATAGGGGGTAAAAAATTTAAAGAACTAAGAAACATTAATCGTAAAGTTGGAGAAAAAGTAGATAGGGATTCTGGTGTGTTCAAACCTTCTGATGCTCCAGAGCAATCTGTTAGCGATGTATTTGATTTGACAAAAAGTACCAAAGAAGGGTTTGGCAGGGGAAAATTAGGAGAGCAAGCTGATTATTATATCAAGTCGTATGAGCAACAAAAGAGATTTGTGCCGCAATTTATAGAGCAATTTGAACCTGTGCATGAAGTTTCTATAAGAACTCTAAGGAAGGGAAAGCGTAAAAAAGGAGGAGTATGGGAATGGACATCTTTAGGTGAACATACAGGTGGTGGTGCAGAAGGAGTTAAGAAAATTATAGAAGCCGCGGCACGCAAGGGTGTTACTTTGTCAATGTCAGATGTTTATGATGCGACCGTGAGGACAATGCCAAAGGTGAGTACAGGAAGGAAAGGGAAAGATGGAAAAATGATTATGAAAGTACAAGAAGACTGGTCGAGAAAAATAAAGAAGGAACTCGTACCACGCAAAGGTCAGATTGGCGGTGAGGTTAGAGTACTTGATATAGAAAATTCGCTTTTTGCTGTAGCGACTAAGAAAACCACAGACCCAACCTTTGTGAATATGGATAAATGGGGACTTGCACCTCCCAACGTTAGAACTCCATTTGTTAATCAACCAGCAAATATTGCAAGCGGTATGGCAAATGATATTAAACGTCAGATGTTGGCTGGTAGCTGGAAGTTTGATCCTATGTTGTCTGGTCTAGAGGGCATGGCACAACGAAGAGCGGCAGCAGAAGCACTGGGACAACCAAGATTAGGTGCTACAAGTGAGGAAGTAGCAAAAGCCGCAAGAAGGATAAATCTTGTAACGGAAGAGGATATTACTCTTGCAAAACAGGCAGATATTGATGCACTTTATATAAAATTGGAAAAAGAAAATTTTTCTAATGATGGTAGTCTAGCTAATCTACTGCAAAAAAGACAAGTGAATGAGAAGAGAAGGCAGACTCTAATTAACAAGGCAAAAGAAGTACAAAAAGACGAGCTTGGAACAGACGGGCAGTATTGGAGAAGGAGATTATTGGATGCTGAAGCTAAAAAGGATGAGGCTTTTGCGGCACAAAAGAAAACTACGATGCCACCCGGTACTGGAGATACAGAGTTTGAAGGTGTTTTCTATAATTCTCCGAACTGGAAAAAGATTAAGAAAGCTCAGAATGATATTATGCACGTAAAGAAAGAGATGGAAAAAAGGGGTTATACCGTTCCTAATTATTCGTTAGATGTACAAGCATATTGGGCAGCCCATGAAGCAATTGCGGCAGGTAAATCGGCGACTAGAAAAGTGCCTAGAGATTTGGATACGTTGGGTTACACACAGAATCAGAAAGATAAGTTCATGGATGATATAAAGGATAAAAATGTGAATGATTATTTCAAGCCACAGATGGAAAACCTAAAAGCACAAGATGAAAAAATTATAGCCAAACAGAAAATTGGTGAGGAAAAGAAGGAGGTAATTAATACGGCTATGTCATCACCAGATATGAAAGAGGCAAGGGGAGGACTTTACTCATTTAAACCNACGAGNGAAAAGGTACGGGAATCCATCGTAAAGAAATTAGAGAAGACGAATGAAAAAGTTCAAAAACTAAATGAAGAGTCACTTCAGTTACGAAAGCTACATGAGGCAGANGAAGCGAAACGACAGAAAGCGNNAGATGATGATTTATTCTTCCCNCAAAGAACTTCATATGCAGGAACTACTGAAGAAGTGAGATTGGATGNTTTACTAGCCGATACTGGNAACTTNCATGATTTCTTTTTGGGTGAAACCATGACGAAGCAGAAACTAGGNGCAAGCGGATATCAGACAAAAGTAGTAGATTGGTATGTGCATGATACATACGGTACAACGTACTTTCCCATAGAGGGAGTACAGAGTAAGATNGCAAATTGGTTAACTCGTGGTGCGGTGTTGAGTGAACCAATTCGTTTGGGTAAGGGAACACCAAGAATTGACAAGAAGACTGGTAAGCCCCTTTTAGATCATGATGGAAATGTAATACGTGATTTTAATGCTGAGGTTGAACCACAAAGATTTTACAATATGGTAAAAACAGGAGAGGTTGTTAGGGAGCCATCTGAGGAGATGCTAATTAAGGCTATTAAGATGATATATTTTAAGAGACTGCCACAAACTGCTTCAGGTAGACATGTGGAAACTGTTACTGGTGGTTTTAAGACACAAATTAAAAAAATAAAGGGAGAACAATATCAATATTGGGATAAGGATGGAAATCTTAAGACACGTTCAGCACCTGAGCAAAGATTTTCAACTGGCATGGCTGGAGATGTAAACGTAAGAGATTANCATGTCAGAGCGGTTGAGAAAGAACTTGGAATAACATTAGAAGGACAGGGTGATAAAATTGTNCAATTATTGAAAGGTGGAGCAATAAAGGGAAAAGGCGTAATTAAAAGCTCGGCAGATTGGGAAGACACTACGTATGATCTGTGGCACTTAGCAGTCACAAAAAGGTCGTTTGCCGATAGGGCACAGAAGTTTATTCTTAATAGACAAATAATTAAAAATGATGGGAAGATGTTGGTAATGCCCCAAGGTTTTGTATTTAAACGAACACCAGCAGGAAAGTTTCTGGGAAAAATGGAAGACATTAAAGTAAAGATATCACAGTTGAGGGCTAAAAGGGGTGAAAGACCTACATTAGAATCTGAAGATGCTCCTGTACTTAATACTATACAGAAGATGCTGACACAACAAAAAGTGTCTGAACANAGTCTAAATACTTTTACAAAGTCTAAGAAGAGCGCCAAAGAATCTCTCTTTAAATATATTGATCTTAATTACTCAACGGCAATAACGACCAAAAAGAGACGGTTGTCAATCTTACAGGACAAACAAGAAAGACTCAAAGAACAAGGTTCTGGATATACTATAGTAAAAACAGGTTTCATTAAGGATGGAAAAGCTTTCAAAAAAGGAGATAGAATTTACAGTGCAGAATATAAAAGGTTAAGGGCATTGTTGCAGAAATTAGAAAAAGCCCCGAAGAAAAATAAAGAACGCATAAAAAAATTAGAAGTCAAGATGAAAAATATGAGGGCACATAAGCTTACAGTAAATAAAGTAAACGAGCAGAAAAAGAACGTGCTTNAAATAAATAATTTATCTGATGAAATTTTGGCAATTGNAACNAANNANGCAAACGTNAAGGCAGAACTTAATCAGGCTTATGTAAATGCAGAAATAACACAAAAAGNGTATTTGAAGGAAAGTGTACGGGAAGGAAAGGTAACGCATCTTAGGAAAACTGTTACAAGGGAAACCACACCAGAGGACGAACTCAAAACTCAATTCCAGATGGCAGATGGTAAAGAATTTTCAGATGACTTTATGGCACAACACAAGACAAAGATGGAAGAAACAGGTGCAGTCATGCAAGATGATCCAAACATAATTACATCAGAGCAAATTCTTAAACTAAAGAAAAAGTATCATGATGCAAGAACCAATGTAAAAAATGTGGAAAATAAGTATCTTGATGAAGATATCACAGGGTTGGATATGTTCAAACTAATAGAAGATAAACAAGCAAAAACCAATTGGCTTAATATGATGAAGAGAGAGCGGACAAAAGCTCACAAAATTAAAGACGAAAGAAACCAGAGTTTTATGGATCATAATCTCGCTAACGAAAAACTTAACAAGTTGAGCATGAAATTACAACGTCAGAAATATAGAAATCCTGATCATTATTCAANTTTCATGTTGCAGGAAGGACAATTAATAAGAAGTGATCCCGTTTTNGGTCAGCATTTTAGCGACCTCATTACATCTGGAAAGATAGAGAAGAAACAAGATTATNTAAAATGGNTGAAGAAACAACGGAGAGATGAAGAAGCAGAATGGAAAAAAACAGAGAGACAATTAGTCGAAACCGAAGAAAAGAAGATACAGGGTACTAAGGGCACCCAAGAAACAGTCCAAGCGAAGAAGGAGTATGCAGATATAGTAACCGAAACTGGTGCTAAAGAAAGATTAGCTCATCAGAAAAGAACGGCAGAACAAGATTATAGAAATTCTATGGCTGATGGAGCGGCTGTAAATTATCCTACTAGTGGAATTTATGATCCATTTTTACTGGCAAAATATCCCGCCGCTGCTATAGTACCATTTAGAGTTTCAGGGACTGATGCTGTACAGCAACAGAATTGGGATATAACACAGCCTTTACCCACCACTTTTTCAGTTGAACATCCTACCACACCTAAAACTACTTCACCACAAGTATCTCAGGTGGAGGGAATGCCAGATACACCGTTTAATCCATTTGGCTATGATATGGTTGTACCACCACCAATGGCTAAGTTAGATCCTAATCAACCATTGCCAAATCTTATACAGAATGTACGGATGAGTATGGACGGAATACAAACTAATCTACAAACACCTAAGATAGGGCAATTCATGGGGCAAACCCAAGGATTGAGCCTAGCCCAAGGACAAGCCTCGATGCAGGGTTTTAGTGCCAAATTAGATGCAGGAGTAAGACAAGATTATATGCAAAAAATGGCTCCACCTCGAACAGTCGCTATTACCACTCCGACTGTACGAGTACAAACCCCAAGAAAAACACCACCTCCAACTATTCCTGCATATGTATTCCCTCCATGGGAAACAAAGCGTCCAAGACGTAAACTAAAGAAAAAGGTCAAAAAGAAAAAGACAAGTATATGGTGGGATGTGCCTACACAGCCGTTGGGCGAAGCATGGAATCCGCAGGAATATATTGTCTTTAAGGGCAAGCAAGAACCACAACGGGTTAAACGTAAGGAACGTAGAAAGAAGCTGGATTGGGAAGAAGGCAGTACTACTACTGAATCTGATTTCCAGTCAGATTCCAGTTGGGGTACTGGTCAATTTACACCTTAAAAATGCCAAATCTAGAGTGCAGATTTTGCGCAAGAAGAAGAAATTAGAAGCCAAAATTTGAAAAATCTAGAGTCAGATTCCTTTAAAAAGAAGAAGAATATGTAGCGTTCCTCCGTGCCACACGGAGTGATGGCACTACGGAACGCTATAACCTGTAGTAATAAGACCCTAGACACTACAGGCTATAAAGAAGAAGAAAAGAAGAAGAATAAAGAAGAAGAAAAATCTTCACAAAATGAAACAAATGACTCTGAGAATGGTCTTTTTTTTAATTCTCACAATCGAATGATGAGTTTGAATACTGCTGGGTTAGAACATAAGTTGTTCTACAAGAAAGTGATGAACACATCAAATCTATCACAAGAACCACAGAAAATGATAGAACTCAAGCATGGAGCCTATAATCAGCAAGGCAATCTTGAGTTGGTAGAAATGTATTGTCCAAACCCACTCTGTAGAAGAATGCAATACTTTGAAGGCACACATGTGTGCAAGTTTTGTAAAAGCTCACAGATAATGGGTGAAAACATGGAAACAGGCGGCAATACTACATACATAGACTCTGAAGACATCGGTTTTTCAGAAGGCGTAAAAACGTCTGAAAAGAGATTCTATCTTGAAATGTTTCCAGAATTTGGTTTCAAGACAGATGAATTAGCCGTAATACCAGATTCAGAGATCGACAAAGTTGAGTTCGAAGATGGCGAACAGATTGGTGACAAGCAAAGTGGACATGAAATCCTAAATCCGTTAACAGAACAGTTAATAGATGATGGATGGGCAAAATTTGCAAAAAGAAACTACGTCATAAACAGAACCATGGAGCAAGTAAAATGGGATGAAAAGACCCGTTTTGGAAATATGTTAGCAGGATGGGCTGGAAAAATGCCAGTAGCCTTTAGAGGCATTTATAACAAAATGTCTGAAATAGGTGCAAAATTCCATAACCAGAAAGTAGCAGCAGAAGGAGGCTACAAGGTTTGGATAGACAAGAAGACAGGTCTTTGGACAGATACCTACAAGACCAAAAAAGGTTTTGGTAGGAAAGAAGTGAAAAAGAATGTGTTCTATCCTGATAGAGACTTTCCAAAGCTCTTTCATATCAGAGCTGGTGTAGACTTGTTCAACCCAGTTTCAGAATGGGAATACACTGATGAAGAGCTACAGCAAATGAGCAATCAAATAGATTGTGGAACAGCATTTCATATGGAGTATTATGAGATAGAGTGTAGAGACGGTTGCACATGGGAACACAAACACAACTTTGCAAAAGGTGTAAAGTTTGAGATAAGTGAAACACTACTAAGTGGAAAATACATGACAGAAAGAGAGAATGCAAAACACAATGTAGAAACACTTCATGAAAGAACTAGAAAAGGCTCGATACTAGACGACGCAAAATATTCTGACAAATGTAGAGGAAATTGTCAGGAATCCGAGAAGTTGAAATGGATAACAATATTTGTCAACAAGCACGCTGACAAAATCGGTAAGACCGTTGAAGACTTTGATCTAGAAATCATGAGCAAAAGTGAAGCAAGTAGAACAATGTGGGCACTCAATGAAAAAAGCAGAAAGAAAATCAATGACAAGAACGGTGATAGGTTCGATACAAGTCTCGTGGTAAAAGGACTCCACGAGCTGGTTAAGATATGTGGCAAAGGTGTCACAAGAGTTGTAAAAGAAGAGAAAGAAACTCTCTATAGCAGAGATGAAGAGGACAATGGATATTGGCTAAGTAAGAAAAAAGACCTTATCTGGAAAGAGGGTAAGAGAAAACCATTCAGAAAATGGGTAGCAATACCATCGGGAGAATACAGGAAACAGGCATCAGGCGAATGGATATACATGGTAAAACATCCAATACATGGCTGGATGACCTTTCAAGACTATCGACAAGAAATTCATAATGAATTAGAATCTTGTGATAGCCCATTCTGCGCAAAACACAACATGAAAGATGATTAACCATCAAAACCTCCTTTTTTATTTATTCATCCCATTGAATGTGACTTCTAAAATTACCACTGTTGATGGCTCCACCATCACTGTTGACTTGTCAAGGAATTGTGAGATTCACGAGCAAGCAGTAGCAAGTGGAAGACTGGGCAAAGATGGATTGCCCCTAAAGCACGGATGGATATCATCTATAGACCAGATAGTAACCATCATCAACACGACAGCATACCTTCCCATGTATATGGTAGCAGAGATTGTAGACGACGTTCTAAAAGCTTTCAAGAAAAACATGGTAGAGTATCGAGCATTTGACGCTAAGAGAAAAGCGGCAGAAGGCAAGAAAGTCGTGAGTGCCAAAAAGGTAAAAGCAGTTAAGAAAGTAGCTGCATAAAACCTAACACCACCTTTTTTATTTTTTTATCAACACCATTGGGTGAGTTAATTGATTAGGATAGATACTCTTGAGTTTCCTGTGAGCGGACAGCTATATCAGCACCATAACAGGGTACAATAAAGATGAGTCCTTGAGATACCACTATGGTAACCCCATAGAGAACACGAATCGCGTTCGTGTAATTGATAACTTAGTCGTAGGTAGCCCCTAAGACTTTAAAACAGTGGATAAGAAGGAATGCAAGCAGTAGCAAATACTGCCCAGAGAAAAAATTTCCATAACTTCCATTTTTATTTTAATAATCCCACTGGGTGAGATTATTATGTATGACTGTTATAATTGTGGTAATAATGCAGAAACCGAAAACGGTGTTGCATATTATAGAGTAGGGAAAGAGAATCTTCCCATATGTGTTCCCTGCTGGAAGCAGAAAAGATCAGCAGGGAACCCTGAAAACTTTGATGGCGATTCCTCATTAAAAGCCACCACAAAGCAAAGAGAAGCTATTGAAAAAATATTAAAATTTATACCCAGCGAAACATTGGTAAATCTTCATCCATATGATGTATTTTTGTTTAAGTGGGCAAATGGTAACCTAACAAGAAAGGAGGCTACTTTATTTATAGAGTTGACAATGCTTCACTATATTGAGCAAATCAATGGTCGATAAAAATGGCTATTACCATTTTTATTTTATTTCCCATTGAATGTGAATTTATCTATTTTAATCCAAATTTTTGTCTTTGGCAGTAACCTAGCTGGTATCCATGGTTTAGGTTCCGCAAGAGAAGCTGTTTTACACCATGGAGCTGAATATATAAAAAATGTCACTGCACGTTTTGGTGTAGTTGGTAAGAATGGAGTTGGTTTGCAAGCTAATAGTTATGCCATACCAACTAAAGATGAATTTATCAGAACCATGCCCCTTTCCAGAATAAATCCCTATGTAAGACAATTTATTATGTTTGCAGAAGTTCATCCCGAAATGCAATTTAATGTAGTTAATATCGGCTGTCGTAATGCTGGTTATACCCCTAAACAGATAGCCCCAATGTTTAGTAACGCAATGCAATTGGGCAACGTGAAGTTGTCGGATGATTTTATCAGTGTTTTAACCACACCAGAAGAAAGACATACTTATTCTCTGTATTATGACGACAACGGTAAGGTATGTTAAAATGATAACAATTTTTATTTCATATCATCATTTAATGATGATTTCATTAATCGTATGTATGGCTGGCTATGGCAGTCGAGGGAAAAATATCCATACACCCAAATACCCCTCTGCCCTAGGGCAACTTCAATCAGGTGATTTTAATTGAGTTGGACTGTTATTCTTTATAATCCAGATAGTGAAAGTCAAGCACCCCTTTGTAGTTCTAGTAAGATTCAAGAAGGAGGCACCCAAATTATGGGAGGAACAAACGAGTGTGATCTTAATATCACATATAATTATTCAGGATTATACCATCTAGTATTTCCTATAGAACACGTCCAAGACAGTGACGGTGTAGTAAAAGTTGAATCAACTGGTCTTAAATGGTTATATGGTAAAACAGGTGAAACTGCAATCCCCATCCTTGAAAAAGCCATTGAACGTTTGGGCACCAAGCGATATGAGAGAACTGTAGATAACTGTGACAAGTGTGGATTCACTTGTGGGATTGGTGACGGTTTGTCAGATCCATGGGCTGAATGTAATAGAAGGAGGGACTACTGGGCACCCACACCGGGAAATGCAGGATATGCTTTGAATATACTACTTGGCTGGGCTCGTGAATTTCCAAAAGGAAGGTTTGTAATATATTGATTATCAGATATTTTGAAGTTGGGCTCTATCAACATGACCGTAGTCGTGGGATATCTGGTAATTTTATTTTACCCTCATATTCAATGATGATTTTATTTAGTTCTGTGAGTGGTTCAATATGAAACACATAGGCATGGTCGGCTCGTCCAAAGTAAGTCTTGATAATGAAGTAGCACGTAATGTAGTCCGTTGTGAATTACAAAAGTTTGATCCTAAAGATACTGTAATAGTAAGTGGTGCTGGAAAAGGTATTGATAGCATAGTCGCCCAAATAGCAAAAGCAATCGGTTTTACAATTATTGAATATGCCGCAAAAGGCTATGGCTGGGCTGTCTATAAGAAACGTAACGAGCAAATAGCAGAAAAGAGTGATAGGGTAATCTCATTTGCATTGCCATTTGGTTCTACAAAAGGTGTT
>PAON01000057.1:0-18337 GCA_002708495.1 Dehalococcoidia bacterium
TCAATCGTGCTCAAGCCTACAGCTGTTCTGCCCTTATTTGTTTCCAACCATTTTTCATAATTGGGTTTCATATCAGATAGTTCCACCAGGAGATCTTTTTTGTCAGCGCCAGATTCAGTCATTGCTTCCGAACGGGAAAGTATCACCCTCTCTATTTTATCTGTCTCAAACAGTTCTAAGACCGGACCTACTGATCTATCCAAAAGATCGAAGGTGGCTTCCAATATTTCATGTTGATAGCTAGGGTTATTTACTTCTCCTAAAGTGTTGCCAAAATTAAATGGGACAGACAATATCCTTGGGGGTTTTATTTTTCTTGCATGCTCTTCCACTAAAGAAATACTGGTGGTTACTAAACCAGCTTCTTCTAACACTCTCGCTATAACGCTTACAGCGTTAGTACAAGCCGGTCAAGTCGGAATTAACAGAACAACATCAACCCCTTCAGCCATCAGGCTTTTGGCTACTTCAGGAGCATATTCATCAGTCAATCCCGCAGGATTTCTCAAGGCTCCCATGAAGGAATAATAGTAGTCTGAAAGCGACCCGATTTTCCCTAATGCGACGAGTTCATTCAATCTATCAATAGGGAAGGTGATGTTAATATCTTTATAAATGCTAGTTCTATCAAATCCAATACTGGTATGGCTTTGAACAATATCCGCCGGGTCAGTCAGTCGAGGTATCACGCGAAAGGAGGCATCTCCACCATTTTTTGCGGTGGTGAAAGGCTTATCACCCCTAACATGCAATCCAGCCGTGGTTACCAGAGCAACTTTACACTCTGACAAAGACTTTGACATAGCGGTCCAAGGAGAGTCTTCATTTTCTGGACTTGGCCAATTAAGGAGCATTTCTCTTTGCTGTTCGCTTAATATTTCAAGTTTTGGCATTTATTTACCTGCAATTATTTTCATTCAATTTATGATTCTTTTTGTTTGAGCAAAGCTTCATTGTATTTCTAACCGTGACAGCTGTAAATCCTGATTCAGATGGGCGACTAGGCGACAAGACCGGCCACGTAACCTGAAGCCCATGCCCATTGAAAATTAAAGCCTCCCAGTTGGCCGGTGACATCTAATACTTCACCAACAAAATAGAGTCCCGGACGCTTTTTAACTTCCATTGTCTGGGAACTAATTCCATTTGTATTTACACCACCAACNGTCACNTCAGCCGTNCTATAACCTTCCGTGCNAGAGGGTTTGAGNGGCCANGAATTCAATGTGTTGCCAAGTTTAATGAGANNCTTGTTATTTATTTGAACTATNGGAACGTCAGATAAATCTGCAAACAATAAAGATTGTAGTTCCAAAACCACGGATTTTGGTAGATGTTCGTTTAGATAAGATCGGATTAATCTTTTGTCCGACTGACTTTTCATTTTAATTAATTCATGACTCAAATCGACATTCGGAATAAGATCTATTTTTAATAGATCCCCCGGCGTCCAATAATTAGATATTTGCAACATTGCCGGTCCACTTAATCCTCGATGGGTAAACAGCAGACTATCAATAAAAACATGACCATTTGTTTCAACTTGGACCATGGTAGAAATTCCAGAAAGTCGGGAAAACACTGATTTCAATGGCTCTGAGAACATGAAAGGGACCAATCCTGCGTATTTTCTCGTGACTTCTAGATGGAACTGCTCTGCAATTTCATATCCGTATCCACTGCCCCCAAGGGTTGGGATAGATAAAGCGCCTGTTGCAACAATTAATGAATTACAGTCAATTTCAAGAGATTGGNATGAACGGTTGGTATCTGATAGGCCCTTTATCAAAAAGCGATNTTCTGATTTCCGGGTGCTGGCTATAGTATCGTTAGAATCATTGACATTTTTGATCTCTGTATCAGTTAGAATATCCACCCCAGCTGAACCGCATTCCCTCAACAACATATCCAAAATATTCTTGGATGAACCNGTACAAAAGTATTGATTCTTCTTTCTTACTTCATATTCGACNTTATGCTGCTCAACTAGATCAACAAAATCTTTGGAAGTGAATCTACTCAAGGCTGATTTGCAAAAATGAGTGTTCTTTGAAAGAAAGTTATCTGAGTCGACTAATTCATTTGTGAAATTACANCTGCCCCCACCTGACATCAGGATTTTTTTACCGACTTTATTGGATTTCTCAATCACAAGGACTTTTCGACCNCTTTTACCGGCNGTAAAGGCAGACATTAGTCCGGCNGCACCTGCTCCAAGTACCACCACATCGTACTTCTGATATACGGAACTCGCCATTACAGGTATGTCTACTTGANTAAGGGGGTCAATTTTTGTTGGCTCACACTTATTTCCTGTACAGCTTTTGTGGTATAANCCATTTTTATGACNTCTACTTTGGACCATAAGGCAGTCTGGTCAGAATAATGTGAACTACCTGGNTGNCCAGAGGAACCGAGAGGAACTATCCAACGAGAATTATCCCAATCCGATGGATCAAACACGTANCGCGCAACCGACATTCCTGTCATGACAAATGGATTTGACAAAGCAAAACTACCNGCCTGAGGNGTATCACCATCTCCGCCCATGGGAACGGACGGTGGATTCAATAAATCTTTGTGATTACTGAATATCTCAGAAAGTGTGTGTGTTGGTTTTGTGTAGTGAAGTTTACCCCAGACCCAGTCTTCAAGATCTGGTCCAACTGTTTGTCTTAAATATTCCACACCCTCTATAAAAGCTCGGGATATAGTCGTGTNCCATGTTTCTCCATCAGGCAGCAAGGAAGAATCTTCGTNTTTGAGCCCTTCTAATAACCGAATAGCGAGATGGCTAATATGTGTTGGTGCTCCTCGGCCTCCGGATACCAAAGCCTGATCTGCCAATGATCCTAACAAAGATCCAATGACTTTTAAGTGTAATTTCCATCTAAATACAGAATAGACCGTAGCCGAAATAGAATCAGGNTCCATCTCATAGGTCCAGTTTTTTAAGCNTGCCTGAGCCTGTACTTGTAAAGAATTTANATTATCAAGGTTGAGNAGATGAGGCACATAAACTGAGGCTGGTATCGAGGTTCGTTCCGAGTGGATTGAAACCATGTCTTCAACAGTTGCCTTATCGAGGCCCTTTACTCTCTCAACTATACGTTTTGCCCTAAATTCAGGGGCGTAATCCAAGGCCATGTAGTAGGGGAATTGATCTCCAATTATTTTGTTGTTNGCNGTNACTAAAAACCCNTTTTTAGGGTTAATTGANCTTGGCATTTCTNCGAAAGGAATGTTACCTTNCCATTCGTGCTCGCCTGTCCATCCAGGGACTGGAAGCCATGCATTNTCAAAACTTCTTACAGGAACCTGACCTCTGTTGAGGTATTGGATATCACCTTCAACATCGACAAACATATAGTTATTGCATGGGTCCACCCATTTTTCCATAGCCTGATCAGCTTCAGATATTGATGAAGCAGTCATTTGTGGGATAAGAGCCTCGAACCCTAGATTGATACCAGCAGTGGAAGTGTACTTAAAAGAGATAGCCCTAGTACCCAATGAATTTTCAGATATAACTGGCCCATGCCTTGTAGATTTTAGTGCGACTTGATGATCAGGAAGGCCCGCAATCTTTATGGATTCATTTTTGCACTCTAACTCTAGCTCTTGATCTTTCCATGTATAGGTACTGCCATTGGAATTAGGTGTTATCTTTTCTAGATATAGATCTTGATAATCTGCCATTGCATGGGTAACACACCAAGCAACCTTTGCGTTGTGTCCGAAATGTGGAAAACCCGGGCAACCAGGGAATGATAGACCGACAACATCAAAGTCTGGACACGTGACCTGATTCTGGTAATAACAATTTGGGGTATCAAGGCCTCTGTGGGGATCGCCTGCAAGCAGAGGTTTTCCCGAACTCGTTTTACTTCCATGTACAGCCCAACTATTACTTCCAGCTTCCGGGTCTTCTTGCATCCATGCAATCGATTCCATNGATGATCGAAGACTTTCAAGACCATCTAGGTCAGGCCCACTNTATCTATCNAANGGNGGGACAATCAGTAAATGGCCTTGCTGATANCCTTTTATTAANTCATCTGTCCGCTCTGGACCTAGTTNGTTTAAGAGCTGGCTGCGCCANTACTTTCCTTCGAANACNCCCATCATAATATGTCTGACTTTATACACAGCCAAACAATCCTTCGGGGACCAAGNTTCAGGTTTNGAATTTGTGAGTTTGTATTCAACCGGTAGAGAAGAAGTAGTATCTATAAAAGCATTTACCCCATCTGAATAGGCCGTTAGCATCANCATGGTTTCTGCATTTAAATGTGTAAGATCATTTATTACTGAATCTTCTATCTGGAATTTTCGCATCGTTATATCTGAATCNAAGCCTGGTTCGCCGACCAGTTCTGCCCATCGTCCGAATGCCTTACGTCTGTCAAACTCCATGTGCCATAGTCGATCTTGAGCCGTGGCAAACCCTTGACCGAAAAAGGCATCGTAGGTGTTCGAACCTTTGACNTGGGGAATTCCATGTATATCTCTNATTATGGAAATTTCATCTCTTATNTGATTTGTNTGAATATCTGAAGTCGTGTCAGGNAAAGAAGCCTGCAGATCAGACTGGGTTATTGGAATTGTACTCATTGCCTCTCCCTGGGTTATTGCTAAGAAATCACCTAATGGCTCAACAACTGTAAAAAATATCGATGAATTTCACAAGTTACTCCCTTTAATTAATACGCC
This sequence comes from Dehalococcoidia bacterium, assembly GCA_002708495.1. GTDB lineage: Bacteria > Chloroflexota > Dehalococcoidia > Lucifugimonadales > UBA826 > UBA11996. The sequence goes on from PAON01000057.1 coordinate 4,714, forward strand.
TACTGTATAATTTAACCCCGATCGGGGAAGTGTCGGAATTGGTAGACGAGCTAGATTTAGGATCTAGTGCCGAGAGGCGTGTGGGTTCGAGTCCCTCCTTCCCCACCAGATCACCCAAAGTCCTTTTANTTTATCCGTTGACACTGTTATTTTACTGACCTAGTATGGATGTGGGTCGTGCTAGGCGGGGAGTTAGCGGTGCCCTGTATTCGCAAACCGCTCTAGCGAGGCTGAATTCCTATCATAGGTGCGTAAGAAATTACCTCTTGCAATTTGTATAGGTGTTGATAGTCGGGTCCTGCGCGGCGGGAGCCTGTGAACTCCGTCAGGTTCGGAAGAAAGCAGCGGTAAACGGATACTCTCGGGTGCCGTAGGGAAGCCTGATTAGAGCCATACCAATTGTATATGTTGTTGCTTCACATCAACGAAAGGTGCACGGCCCGCTTATGAAAATATTGTATTTTCCTTTTAATNACATTTGGATAATATGTCCCATTCAATTAATTCAGCCAAAAAATCCCTTGGTCAACACTTTCTCCACGACGGTAANGTATTAAGTAAAATTGTAAAAGCGGCCAAAGTGACTGAAACGGATCACATTTTGGAAATTGGACCGGGAAAAGGACATTTGACCAAAANNCTTTTATTGCAAGGATGTTCCGTAACNGCAATTGAACTGGATCATGACTTAATAANCGGTCCTTTAAAAGATATAGCTNTAAATCCTAAATTAGAAATTGTCGAAGGGGATGCCCGCACAGTCGATCTGAAAAATTTCATTGCCAACACAACGGAATTTAAATTGGTTGCCAATCTGCCCTATAACGCGGGTACCCATATTCTGAGAACCATTCTGCTATCTGACCTGCCTCCTCAACTAAGTGTTGTAATGTTGCANAAGGAAGTTGCTCGCAATATAACGGCACCTCCCGGCAAATCCAATATTTTATCTAGCTTTTTTCAAGCCTACTATCACACTAATTTTCANTTCAATGTTCAGCCGAAATCTTTCAGNCCCCAACCGAAAGTTATGTCTGGGGTAATATCTTTGGAAAGAAAAAAGAACCCTTTGCTGCCTNAATACCTCCACCATGATTATTTTTCNTTTTTGANCTGCGGCTTTGCNGCACCTAGAAAACAGCTACACAATTCTTTATCTCAAGGANTNAAAATAGGTATTNTAGAAGTGAAAGATGTCAGTTCACAATTAGGTNTTAATAGCGAATTGAGACCTGCNGCATTGAGTGTNGAAGAATGGGTTGCCCTGTTTNAAANCTTCANGGCCAGAAAGTACGTTCATAAACTCGGATAAAAATTTAANCAAATGAAGATCAAAGCTCCGGCCAAGGTNAATTTAAGTTTAGAAATCCTAGGNAAAAGGGTGGANGGATTTCATGANATNTCATCCATAATCCAAACAATATCTTTATTCGATAAATTGCAAATTGAGATCGCTGATGACCTTACATTGGAAAGTCCGGGGTTCGCTTTAGACCCAAATGAAAATATTGTTTTTTTAGCTGCNAAAAATATGCGTGAGAAGTATGCTGTGNATTNTGGAGCCAGAATGGTTTTNCANAAAGAAATCCCTGTATCAGCTGGCCTAGGTGGTGGAAGTAGTGATGCTGCTGCGACCATTAAAATTCTGAATAAAATTTGGGGTTTAAATCTTCCCCTTCAAGAACTCATTGCGTTTGCTTCTACCATTGGTTCAGACATACCTTTTTTTTTGGAAGGAGGTACTTCCTTTGTTCAAGGCAGAGGAGAATTAATTCGGGAACTGCCTGATTGTCATATGGGTTGGATAGTCATTATTGTGCCTAACATTAAACTGGAACACAAAACAAAAACTATGTACTCCTACCTAATCGAAGATAGCCACACCTCCGGAGGCCTATCTCGAAAACTTGAGGCCCGCATAAGAAACGGGGGAGATTGCCCCCCACAACTAATGTTCAATGGCTTTTTAGACGTTGCCAAAACAACCATTCCCGGTATAAAAGAAGCAGTCAGCATCTTCAACAAAGTAGGGGTACAAGAAATTCACCTAGCTGGTAGCGGTCCCTCGTTATTCACGATAGTCGAACGTAAGGAAATAGCGACGGCGCTATCTTTGTTACTTACCCATAAACACCAATTGGAATCTTATGTTGTTGACAGTGTTTCACGGGATAAATTTCCGGTTTAGTTGTGAATATCTTGATAGCAGGAGCCGCATCCGGATTACTTTTTGCATCTCTGTCGATTTCTTTTGGGTGTTTTGCAATTTTTGTTATGTACAAAAATCGTATAGATCCTATAAATGAAATGTTCGATACTCTAGCTCCTTCTAAAATAATTTTGGCTTCGATAATGGTTTGGAACCCCACCTGCGTAGTGATCGGAATATTATTCGCTCTTCTATTCTCATACCTATTAGACATAAAACCTGGATCCGGTCTTTTGAGCCCTAATTTTTTCTACACCTTCTTCATTATCGGTATCTCCTTATTTTTACTAGTTATATCCCATAAATTCCTCTCATTAATTTTCCGACCAATGCTAGGAATAGTGGGGGGATTTCTCTCTATTTTTGGGTGGCTGATACCTTATTTGGCAATATGAATTCATTTATTCTTAATTAAGACTTGAATCACCTCAAACCTCAACTTAGAATGTATAGGTTGGAACAGAGGTTTATGTTTGTTTAATTTTGATCTTCACGTTCATACTGTGAAAGGAAGTACCGATAGCGGATTACTGCCGGAACAACTAATCGCAGAAGCTAAAAGAATAGGACTTAACGGTGTTTTCCTGTCGGAGCACGGTGGAGGATGGACACCAACTCAAATTGAAACTGAGTTTGGTGAAGCCGACCTGACTGTGGCTACTGGCTTAGAGGTTAACACCGATATGGGCCACATAATAGTCATCGGCCTTGACTCCTATGTCAGTGGTATTCATAAACTCAAGGTGTTGAGAGAAAAAGTAGATGAAGTGGGCGGGATTCTGATAGCAGCACATCCATTACGCAATTTCTTCAATCGCCCTCCATACAATGTCAATTTACTTTTCGGTGGATGGAAAATCCCCCCTGAAACTCCTGAACAAGCGTAAGAACATGAATTATTCTCACTGGTGGACTGTATTGAAGTCACCAATGGCGCCAACAGTGAAAAGGAAAATTCATTTACCCTGGAAATAGCGAATCACCTGAATATACCAGCCACTGGTGGTAGTGACTCACACTCTATTCAAGGCATTGGACGAAGTTTCACTATATTTGAAAATGATATCCCTGATCGAGAAACTCTTATTGAAGAAATCAAGGCGAAAAGGTTTTATCCTGCTGAAGGGTTGAACATTGGAAAGGTTCAAAAGTTTCAAAACACCGATTTTTAGCAGGTTCACTGCTATTAATATCCCAAATAATATGATCCTCAAATATCTTTAAATCCCCTTCCTTAAGTTTTAACCTTCTATGGTGCTTAATTTTCACTGAGATATAAAGGGTTGTTTTTATATGCTCAATTCCATTATCGGTAACCTGGCAAAACCTTTAGGTACTACCGAAGACATAGACGAAAAGGTTTATTCCCTGTCTTCCCACATGGAATCAAAAAATAGAGGAACAGCATTATTCTCGTTTCTTTCTCTTCCCCCAGCAGACCAGGCCGATGTGATACTACGATTGAGTCGAGAACATCAATTAGAACTAATATCCTGGGTCAAACCAGCTGATTTCGCCTTAATTGTAGAAGAATTAGAAACTGACGAATTCATACACTTGATGGCCGATATACCTTCGTCACATATATCACGAATCTTGGAACTCACTTCCCCTCCAATCGCGGCCGACATATTAAAGAACCTTACTCAGTCTGATTCGTATCTCGTAACTCAACATATGGGGCATGCCGACGAAATATTGGCATTAATGTCTTATGATGCCAAAAATGCCGGTGGCCTTATGACCACTTCTTTCCTCAGTGTTAATCAATCGATGACCGTTGGGGCGGCCACTGATTATATCCGCAGTTTTTCCTATCCTGATCTCGACGATGTATCTAGTGTTCTTGTAGTAGATGATCAGGAATTTTTAGTTGGGATTTTCAACATAACACGATTGGTTACAGCACCATTAGAGAACCGTGTCTCTTCCATAATTTTTCCTAGCATAATTTCTGTAGACGTAGATACCGGAAGAGAGGAATGCGCTCGAATTATGGAACGCTACAATTTACTTACTTTGCCAGTAACAGATGAATATGGCCGTCTTGTAGGTACTCTAAAAATAGAGGACATGATTTTCGTATTACAGGAAGAAGCTACGGAAGATATGTATCGTATGGTCGGAGTGTATGAAGAGGAAAAACTCCTAGGCCCAATACACCTCTCAGTCAAAGGACGCTTACCTTGGTTGTTCATTAATCTGATCACCGTCGGATTTGCCGCTGTAGTAATAACTTTATTTCAATCAACTTTGTCACAAGTTTTGATTTTAGCAGTTTTTATTCCTGTCATCGTAGGGCAGGGCGGCATAGCAGGTACTCAAACTTTGACATTGGTAGTGAGGTCGATGGCACTTGGGGAGATAAGAAAATCTGATTCTGCCCGTCTTTTGTGCAAAGAACTAGGTATCGGATTAATCCATGGTGTCATGCTTGGATTGGTTGCAGGAATTGTCGCTTATTACTGGCATGGTAGTGAGTATATTGGAGCAGTGGTAGGTGTTGCGATGCTGGGAAATATAATTGTGGCAAGCATTAGCGGGGTATCACTCCCTTTAGTTCTGAAGGCTTTGAATATAGATCCTGCTCTAGCTTCGGCAGTTGCTGTCACCACGTTAACTGATGTCATAGGACTCGGGTTATATCTCGGGTTGGCAACAATATTACTTCCAGTCATAACCTAAATATCTTTAGCCATTTCCATTTTTCAAATACCAATAATGAAAGGTTCAGTTGTTTTGGAAGACTATTGATTAAAAGTGTAGCCAAAAGGAAAGAAATTAGTGAAACTATTATTCCACCAAGTACGTCACCAGGGAAATGGATGCCCACATATATCCTGCAAAATGCCAAGCATAGGCTGGACGATAACATGAGACAACCTATCTTCCTATAGGTTTTAAAAACAGGGATGGAGAGACCTACGACAGCTGCTACAGAGTTTGACGGGAATGAAGAGTCTGTTGGTGCATAAAAAATCAAATTNGCTTCTATCAGATTAAATGGTCTTTCTCTAAACAAAATTTGGTTTAGGATAAAGACAATTAAACAAGCCCCCAAAAGGGTAAAAATACTATTTANGACAGCGAGTCGGGTTTTNAATTTTCTGAGAATAGAGCTTTCTTTATACCAAAGGAAAATTAACATCAACGACAGGAACACTGGAACCAAATAATCGCTAGCTACAATCCTAGCCGAGGAGTCAATTATCGATGAAGTTCCGACCATTGAATTAATGGCCAGAAACAACTTTTGATCCAAATTAATAAACGTATAAATGAAATCTTGCATCAGGATTAATTGGTATTTTTTCGGATAACCCTTTCCCCCGCTGAAAACAGCTTACGAATTATGAAAGCTGTCAAAGCCGCTAAAGCAAAAAGAACTGCCTGTTCATTTGCATCTAATCCACCTTGGTAGTCATTCACTATCCTGTTATCGGTACTAAAAAACAGAATGGCTGCAACCAACATAAAAATAACGCCGAAACAACACGGTACAGGCGATAATGACGACTTTTGGTAAGCGACAACAATAAATAACACGCCTGANACGGCCAGTACAGAGCAAANATAATAGTCTAAANGGAATCCAAACATTTCACATTTATTAAAACTGTAGTTAGGGGTNTAGNTCACCGATACCTCTGTACACCANNCGCGATACTTAGGATTNTCACCCCGTATTGCCTTTTGATATATCTCGTTTATAGCGGATGTGTATTCTCCGGTTCCTCCATCCCCNATTTTCCTGCTATCTAATCTACCAACTGCCTGAATGTGCGCAGCTGTACCAGTCANAAACACTTCATCNGCAAAATAAAGCTCGCTCCTCCTAATCCTTCTCTCAAAAACCTCCATCCCGAGGTCCTCTTTGGCGATAGTAACAGCGGAGTCTCTGGTTATGCCTGTCAGATTATTATCGGAGACTGGTGGTATNACTATATTTCCATCAGTAATCATAAACAAATTCTCCCCAGAACCTTCTGAGACAAANCCGTCTGGAGTCAGCATAATAGCCTCATCAAATCCTGCCAAAGTAGCTTCAGTTTTTGCCAGTATNCTATTGACGTAGTGGCCTGAAATTTTGACACGGGGAGGGATCATGGTGTCATCCACCCTACGCCAGGAGGAAGTGCAACAATTTAAAGCCCCGTCAGATTCTAGGTAGGCCCCAAATGGGATCATTATCAAAGTGAAATCACTACTGAGGTCCTGTAATTTTAGGTTGGCAACCAACTCCTCGCTTTTATAGGCTAGCGGTCTGATATATAAATCTTGTTTGTAGCCGCAATCTTTTATCAAATTTTCAGTGATGCTGCAGAGTTCCTCTGCCGTTTTACCTATGTCCANCATCAACATNNTGCAGCCTTGCAACAATCTTATGTAATGTTCTCGCATNCGATAGACGAACATTTTCTCTTCGGAGTCGTTCCAATTACCTCTGATGCCTTCAAAGACAGCTGTTCCATAATGTAACGCATGTGTCATGACATTCACATTTGCTTGTTCAATAGGAACTATCTGTCCTCGGAAGTAGGCAAGGGATTGTGACATTTAAGTCTCCTCTATATACACAAAANTGTCGCTTATTATAAGCTGTAATTAATCTCAATTACAGCNATATCACTCGTCNAGCATGATGACTGTTACTATATCACCTGGGTNTTTACTTTCTTCTTCCTCAGGGCATATTGCGAGACCGTTGGCACGAACCATGGAAGTTAGAATATTTGAATCTTGAGGACCGGTAGTTTTAGCCGTATAACCATCTTNAGTCTGTTCAACTATAACTCTCGCATAGACTCGACGAGCATCGTAATTCACTATGGAATCTTTTAATACGGCCTGNATAGTGCGGCGGTGCATGTTGCTTTTACCCATCATTTTCAGAATTGCCGGCCTACAGAACTGTTCAAAGGCTACCAAGGAACTCACTGGATTACCGGGTAACCCAATTAACGGCACAGATGTATCGGAACCTCTATTTAATGTGCCAAAAGCCAGTGGTTTGGCAGGTCTCATTCGGACTGACCAAAACTGTAAATCTCCATGTTCTGACATTACATCTTTAACCATGTCATAATCACCTTTGGAAACACCGGCCGAGGAGATAACTAAATCACTGTCCATCGCTTCCTTGAGCTTGCCACGAACTGATTCCATCTCATCTCGCGCTATCCCAATGTACTTTGGTATAGCTCCCAGTTGGAATACAGAGGCAATAATGGAACTCGAATTACTATCGAATATTTTGCCTTCAGCAGGTTTTTCTCCAGGNGTGAGCAATTCATTCCCAGTCGAAAGTATTGAAACCACAGGCTTTCTAATGGCCCGGACATGAGACATACCCATAGATGCAAGAACTCCCACAGTAGCCGGCGTGATTACATGGCCTTCAAGCAACACGGAATCACCCGTCTTTATGTCTTTGCCTTTGACTCTAATGTTAGTTCCAGGTAATGCAGGTATTCTTATTCCTATTTCGGACAATTGGCCAGATTTTGCAAATTCTTTTTCTGTCGTTTCTTCAAAAGGTATTACCGCATCACAATGTTCTGGAATGGGTGCTCCTGTCATAATTCTTGAANTTGTACCAGGTTTCAANTCTTTTCTTGGCAAAGATCCAGCGGGGATAGTTTCCAGTATTTCAAGCATTACCGGATGTTGATATGTTGCCCTTGATACGTCTGTGGAACGGACTGCATAGCCATCCATTGCAGAATTATCCAAAGGAGGTATGTTTACTCCAGATCTAATCTGATCCATAGTTACCAACCCTAATGCGTCAGTGATCCGGAAGTTTTGAGCATCAAGAACTCCGAATTGATTCAANATACGATCNCTAGCGTCCTCTACGCTAAGCATATCTTCGTGATGATGTCCGTGATGATNTGTGGCCATTTGAATCAATCGCTTTATNTTTTGNTTCAGGAATACCGTTCTGAAATTTTATATTGGTGTTCGAGAGATTTGATTATTTGGACATGGGCCCTATCGATCTCNTTAGCGGACAGGGTTTTTTCATTNGACTGAAATATGATCCTCATTGTCAATGANTGTTTTCCNTCCGGNACCTCGGNACCCTCGTATTTATCTATGGGAAATGAATCNGCCACAAGTTTGTTTCCCATGATAGTGCTCACAATCGACTCAGAATCTACTTCTTTACTAGATATCAAAGCTAAATCCCGAAAAGAAGATGGGTATCGACTAGGTTCGTAGTAGTCNACGGATTGGAGTTNTGCCACCTNTTGGATNCTTTCCAGAAAAAAGTGGAAGATTATAACAGGGCTNCCAGAGAGATCATAAAATTCACTCAAGNCAGATTTCAACTCACCAATTTGGCCNATCAACACNNCATCAAGAAANACATCNGCCGTTTTACCTGTTTCATAAATGGNTCTATCANTTTTGGTATATGACAAAACNCCGCTNAANCCGCTGAATATGTGTTCAACGATGCCTTTTGCATCAAAAAAATCCATCAGTCGATCTGATTCCAACCATAGATCGGTGGAAGTGTTAAATCCTGTAATGACACCGACGATTTCTTCTTTTTCTATAGGCATAGAGTCCATTTCGTCTGTCTGCAAAGGAAGAAATACTCGCCCGATTTCAAATAATCTAAGTCCNGTTTGCTGGTCCGTACGCCTGTTTCTAGACAAGGTTTCAAGAACATTGGGNACCAATGTAGGTCGGAGATATTTTTTGGAAGTATCCATCGGGTTTGCAATTGTTATAGGTTGCTGATCACTAGAAATGGACTCAAATAAATTTATGGTCTCAATATCTGTGATGGAGTAGGAAATGGTCTCGTTCATCCCGGCAGATACCAACCTGTCTCTAATATGTTCCCTCACGGCCTGAGAATTTTCAGAACCTTGGCTTGGAATCCGGGAGGCCAAACTGCTGGACGGCAAATTATCATACCCATATATACGAGCAAACTCTTCGATGACGTCGTCTTGTATTGAAATATCTGACCTCCAGAATGGAGGGTTCACATTGATGATCGGGGTCACATCTTTTTCTATTTTCTCAAAACCAAGCCTCTTGATGATATTCCATATATCTTTCATGGACACCGGGACACCCAATATTTTCTCAAATCGAGTTTCCGTAATTTCAATGGTTTTAATATCGTAAGGGGCNCTGAAAGTATCTATGATGCCTTCGGCCGGTATCCCACCACACAATTGGCTAATGAGATATGTAGCTCTTTTCAATGCGATGGGGGCGAGTTCGTGCCGTATATCCCGTTCAAAACGATATGAGGCCTCTGTATTGAGTCCGAGGGAGCTTCTGGTAGCCCTNGTGTTAGCAGCATTAAAATTAGCCGCTTCCAAAAATATGTCTGTTGTATCTTCATCTATTTCAGTATTTACGCCGCCCATAATTCCTGCTAGGCCGATAGGTTTGGAGGTATCAGCTATAACCAACATTGGGGGCATAAGGGTTCTACGCTGAGAATCAAGGGTGTGCAACGATTCAGATACGGAAGCCTGTCTAACTATAATTTCATCTCCCTCTAACTTGTTAAAGTCAAATGCGTGCAACGGTTGACCATATTCCAACATCACATAGTTAGTTATATCTACAACGTTGTTAATTGGACGCTGGCCCGATTTAGTCAATACGTCTTGGAGCCATATGGGCGAAGGGCTCACAGTAATATTTTCGATAAGTGATCCAGTGTATCTCGGACAGTTAAGGGGATCTTGTATTGATACCTTTATGCGGTCAGATATCTTAGTATCCCCACTTTGGTATGAAGATTCCGGTTCAATGATATTCTTGCCAAACAGAGCTGCGATTTCATATGCAGTACCAATAACCGACAAACAATCAGGTCGATTTGGCGTAAGTTCAGTGTTAATAATCGAATCAGACAACAACTCTTTGATCGGAGTACCCGTCACAGATTCATCATCCAACACTAATATTCCACCGGTATCTTCTCCTATACCCAGTTCTAGAGCGGAGCAAACCATTCCTTTAGACTCGATTCCTCGAATACTGGCCCCTTTTAAAATTTCATGTTTCCCTGATCTTGGGTTGAAAAGGCTGGCGCCTTCTTTTGCGAAAACTATTTTCTGTCCTACTTCTAAATTCGGGGCACCGCAAACTACTCTTGCTTTTTCTCCTTTTCCAAGGTCTAGGGTAGGAAGCCTGAGCCGATCTGCATTTGGGTGCTGCTCTAATTGGATAACTTGGGCCACAACCAAGGATTCAGAATCCCACTTGTCACCGATATGTTCTATAGAAGCAACTTCCAAACCTGCCATTGTTAACGAGTGAGCTAAATCTGTGATGGGAGAGTCTATTTCGACATAGTTACGCAACCAAGAAAGTGGAATCTTCATAAATGTGAGCCTGTTAAGAAAACTGTTTTAAAAATTTCATATCATTCGAATAAAAATGCCTAATATCGTCAATTCCATGCTTTAGCATTGCTATCCGTTCAGCTCCCATGCCCCAGGCGAACCCACTGTATATTTCAGGATCATAACCTACCCCTTCCAGGACTTTTGGATGCACCATTCCGGCCCCCATAATTTCGATCCATCCCGTATTACCGCACACTCGACAACCCTTCCCTTCACATTTGAAACAATCGATGGAAACTTCAGCTCCGGGTTCAACAAACGGGAAGAAGTCGCATCTAAATCTAGCTTTCCTTTTATCACCGAAAATTCTTTTCGCAAACTCCTCTAGGGTAGCTTTTAGGTTAGCGAAAGTTATATCTTTATCAACCGCTAACCCCTCTATCTGGCAAAACTGCCATTCGTGAGTAGCATCTGTTGCCTCGTACCTGTACGTCTTTCCCGGCACTACCACTCGAACTGGAGGGGGTTGCGATTCCATGGTCCTAATTTGCATTGGTGACGTGTGCGTCCGCAAAAGTAATGGACGAGAACCGTCTGCCAGTTCCCTATCAATCCATAAGCTATTCCACATGTCCCTCGCGGGGTGCTCTTCTGGAATGTTTAATTTCTGGAAATTGTATGTATCTAATTCCACTTCGGGCCCTTCTATGGTCTGGAAACCCATTGACTCAAAGACTCTGCAGATTTCCCTAACAGCAGCTGTTGTCGGGTGGAGGCTGCCTAATGCTATATTCCTTCCAGGTAAAGTCACATCCAAAAAATCAGGTCCGTTTCCTGTCCTAATACTGGCGCTGCTTTCAATATTAGCTTTATGCTCTTCGTATTTTTCTGTTAACACATTTTTTAGGGAATTAGCTTGGCTACCAGCTTCCTTTCGGCCATCCACAGGCAAATCGGAAATTCCCCGTAACAATCCGGTGACTGTTCCGTTACGTCCGAGGGTGTCAATTCTCCAAGACTCGAGCTCGTCAAGCGTCCCGATTTGAAAAAGGCTAGATAAGGCCTTCTGTTCTATTTGGGCCCGTATTTCAATGTAAGGTTTTTCGTCCATTAGTCAATCTGGGTATTCATCTGTTTCAATTCAACAAGATATAGGCACAAATTATACCTCACAACTGAAGTATTATCGGATGGTGGTTCTGAAATAGGTTAGAGAAATGTAATAATTCTCTGTTTTCCAGAATTTCATAAAGTTTGGCTAAAACTGAGCAACAAGATTCCAGTTCTAACCTTATAATACCCAATGTAGCCTTAAATTTGTAAACGGTAATTAGAATGGATATAAACCAATTAACTGAATCTTACTTCATTGGGGCCATAGCCGCGGGCCTCATATTGGCTGGTTTTGTGGCGTTAGCAATACTCCTTCGAGTCATATTAGCTATTTTGACAAAACGGGCCAACAAGGATAATGCTGACCGACTGTTATNGGTAGTAATCGACTCTATTAAGGGCCCCGCTGTTTTACTCGTTGTTACTTTAGGATTGCTGTTCGGATATTTCACTCTTTCAAGAATAGAAGAGGGGATATTCACCTCTCTAAACGGAACTAGCGAATATGCTTTCCAGCTCTGGCAGGTCGCNACAATTTTGATCGCAACCTTCACTACTTCCCACCTNGCTGACCGAACNATTAGNTGGTATTTAAGAAATGTGGCAATGAATACNGCCACAACACTCGATGACACTTTACTTCCTATTTTCAGAAGGGTATTGCCGCTAACGGTATATGCGATAGGTGGATTAGTCGCTATAGACAATTTAGGAATATCGATCAGTCCAATACTGGCTGGTTTGGGGATAGGTGGTTTGGCTGTCGCTTTGGCTGTTCAGCCAACGTTAAGTAATTTTTTTGCGGGGACATATGTTGTAACTGAAGGCGAATTAAAGGCTGGTGATTTCATAGAATTAGACGGGGGACCATCTGGTTACGTAGAAAGTGTCGGTTGGCGAAGCACCAAAATTCGTAGCAGATTCAATAATCTAGTCATCATTCCAAATTCTCGGATGGCTGAAAGCATAGTTACTAATTATTTCAGTCCCACACCTGCGATGAATGTAATAGTAACTTGTGGTGTGAGTTATGAATCAGACCTGGAACAAGTTGAAAATATAGCCTTGGAAGAGGCTGAGGCTCTTGTAAAGGAATCCACGCATTCCATTAAAGATATGGACCCTTTCTTTGGGTTTTCTAATTTTGGCGATTCCAATATAGATTTTTTCATTTTCCTTCAAGCTGTGGATCGAAACGGAACTTTTATACTGAAGAGTCAGCTCATGAAGAGAATACATTCTAGGTTTACCGCCGAAGGAATTGAAATTAATTATCCAGTTCGGAAACTTGTGGTCTCAGATGAAGTTAACTTCGAGGAAATTATAGGTTCTGAAACAACGGAAATTTAAATTCTGGCAAGAACTTTGATATTTAAGTAAGGCGCCTTTTATGGAAAAGGTACTGATTGGCGTATCCTGCAAATTCACCGAAATAATCTTGCGCCCAATCTCTTAACTTTTTGTCAGGAATAGCCTCATCGATATCATTCAGATAATTTTCTCGCAGGACACGTTTTATCCATACATCAACCGGAAATGCTTGAAGTTTATCCATTGAAAATAGTAAAACACAGTTGGCTATTTTATCTCCCACTCCCGGAAATTTGAGTAATTCAATCAATGCTTCCTCGTACTCTAACCCTCTAAAACTTTTTAAGTCAATTTCGTTTCTAACCACTATGTCCGCTACTTTTGCCACGTACTTGGCACGAAAGCCTAACCCGATTTCTCGTAACCCTAATTCCCCGAGCTCCAAAATAGAAACTGGTCCAGGAAAAGAGTAAAAATGCCCAAATTGATCTTTTATTCTCTCTCCGCAAGATTCTGACATCCCCTTCACCAAAGATTTGATTCTCGGAATATTATTGTTCGCTGAGCAAATGAATGTTACGAGGCATTCCCAAGGGTCCTGCCTTAAAATATGAAGCCCTTCATACAAATCTTTTGCCTGAGTGAAGTAGGTATCCGATGA
>PAON01000058.1:0-13554 GCA_002708495.1 Dehalococcoidia bacterium
CAGAGACTATCTGGGCTTCAACCTGGCCAAGGGTAGATCACACGGTTTCGGGTCTAATCCATACAACTCAACGCCCTATTCGGACTCGCTTTCGCTATGGCTCCGGAATTCCAATTCCTTAACCGTGCTGCANAAATTAACTCGCCGGCTCATTCTTCAATAGGCACGCAGTTAGCCCGACGCATCGAGCCTTCTACGGCTTGTAAGATTACGGTTTCAGGTCTATTTCACTCCCCTCTCGGGGTACTTTTCACCTTTCCTTCACAGTACTGGTTCACTATCGGTGTCCAAGAGTATTTAGCCTTGGAGAGTGGTCTCCCCAGATTCCCACAAGATTTCTCGTGTCTCGCGGTACTTAACAAAATCTCAAGAGTTTCGTCACTTTCGCCTACAGGACTATCACCTTCTATGGTCGTCCTTTCCAGGTGCGTTTGGCTAGTTCAGAATTTTTTTACTCTTCGCCCTCATTCGAGGTTCAGGCGGAGAAATGTTGCAACACCACACGGACATAGGACCTCATTCCACTAAGCCCGTCTGGTTTAGGCTATTCCCCTTTCGTTCGCCACTACTAGGGGAATCTCGGTTGATTTATACTCCTCGCGTTAATTAGATGTTTCAGTTCACGCGGTTCCCTTTCCTTACGGAATGTCCTGGTACGACCCAGGACGGGTTTCCCCATTCGGGTNTCCCCGGTTAAGCTNGTTAGACAGCTAGCCGAGGCTTNTCGCAGTCTTACCACGCCCTTCTTCGGCTCTTGGACCCAAGGCATCCACCGTAATCCCTTAATAACTTGACCCACATTAAGGCAATTCTATTGTTCTTGTTTGCCTGTTCCTGGCTTTTGGTGCATAAATAAACCAAAAGCCGTGACCTCATTTCTGAGNTCGGGACTCGTTATAATTCGACAGAATTCAGTTGTTAAGGTGCAAAAAAAAAGCCGGGGGGAATCCCCCGACCGAAGTCAGGATCCTATAGGTCTTTATGTTTAAATCTCTGTAGTCATCCTATTTCAAACTCTGGTTATAAAGTCTATACCTGACTAAGTTCCTAGTCAACATGGAATATTGCCTAATTTCCAACTCAAATCCAACGAGAATTTATTTACCTATCAACATTCGTGCCCTGCAGTATAATCTCCCTCGTAATGAAAATAGAAAAACAAAATATAGCAATAAATCTCCTTGATGCTGAAGAGACCATTCATGAAGGAGACACATTCATATTGACCAACCACCGATTGATGGTGTCAAGCAAGCCAGGTCGAATCTCCAATGTATGGGAGGAAGTCCAGCTGGAAGAATGCTTGGACCCAAAACTGAAAAACGCAGGAAAAGTGAGTAGGAAATGGTTGGGTCACAGGCTGCTAGTTGTAGGTTTCGCCACGATAGGGCTTCAAATGATTCCCTATCTCTTTTTTGGGGTCAATATATTAGGAAANTTACCCGGTTTAATAGAGTCATTTTATTTTTTAGCTTCTATGCTTACAGCAACAGCAGGAAGCTATTTAACTTTAGGGAGTTATTTGAATCGGCCACCCCATACCTCAATCTTATTTGGAGTTCCTGGATCCAAAGATCTTTTGGCTATTTTTCCCGGCTGGGATAGTGAAGAAGCTAGNGAACTTGTATCTAAATATCGAAGAGCTAAAAGGAATGTGTAGGCTGATCCTTCAATTACAAGAAATGTTGAGGTACAAAATTTAGGAGGCTTCAAAAATGATAGAAAGCATAGGAACATTGTATGCAGGCCATATCGATCTGGAATCAGTGGGATTTGATTCGATTCCTGCCAATGAACGCGTCTATTCAGAAGAGGAACTCAATACTGTTTATTCCAAAGCTGAATCAATAGCCAAAGTGATGGACTCGAATGGGTATGATATTTTGTGGATGGCAGAACACCACTTTCAAAAAGAAGGCTACGAATGCATTCCTAATGTGTTAATGCTGGCTGTCCATTTAGCTCATTTAACTAAAAATATAAGGATTGGATGTGGTTTCAATGTGTCGCCGATGTGGCATCCACTAAGGATGGCAGAAGACTATGCAACGGCCGAAATANTAACCAATCAACGGGTCGTTTTTGGGGTGGGGAGAGGTTATCACACGAGAGAAGTTGAATCTTTCGGGAATCCAATGCTGGACGGAGATGCAAACCGAGAATTATTTGAGGAACAGGTAGATGTAATGTTTAAGGCATTTCATTCAGATTCTTTTTCCCATGTCGGGAAAAATTATGTGATTCCTCCCGAGGTTCCGTACCGAGGATACGATCTAAAGGAAATAACCCTAGTACCTAGACCGCTGCAACGCCCTGTCGAGTGCTGGCAACCCATAGTCAGTGCCAGTGGAAGAGGGTTGTCTTTTATGGCCAAACATGGCATCAAGGGAATCATTGGGGGAGGTGCTGCACCTGGAGGGGCTAGCGAAAATGTCATTAAAGAATGGCAGAGGGTGCAGTCACAAAATGGGATAGAGACGGATCTTGGCGGAAATTTGTGTATAGGCTTTTCATTCCACATAGCTGAGAATGAAAAACAAGCAATTGATGAAGCCAGGCCATTTTTTGAAGAAAACATGAANATGTTCGCTCCTTTAGGAATGGTNAAAGGACTGACGGATGATCAAATAGACCAATTGTCTAAAGGGTCGCGCTTTGCTAAAAATGCAAATTTACCTACCATTGAACAAGCAGTAGAATCAGGGAGCTGGTTGGTGGGTACCCCAGAATCGATTACAGAGAAATTATTAGAAATACAAGACAGATACCCAGGTCTCAAGGCTATAAATGTTGGACAAGTNATAGGAACGCCGGAAAAAATAATACTTGAACAACTGGATCGATTTGGAAAGGAAATCATGCCNAAGATAAAAAAGACAGAGCTTTCAAAGGCTTGATATTCTTTAGCACCAAAAGGATTTAAAACCAACTTCATGAAAAATATGAAAGGGAAAAGAGTTTTAGTTATTACTCCCCATCCAGATGATGCTGAGAGCGGGGCGGGTGGAACCATAGCGAAATGGTCCCACCTTGGAGCAAACATTGTTTTGGTAGTTTGTACTAACGGAAATAAAGGCACCAACGATCGGTCTATATCCTCCGAAAAATTAGCTCAAACGCGAAGAAAAGAGCAGTTGGAATCTGCCAAACTGCTAGGTCTCACNAATGTCATTTTTCTAGATCACCCTGACCAAGGTGTACAGAATGGGGACCCGTTCAGGAAGGAGCTTGTCCGAGAAATACGAGCTCATCGCCCAGATATAGTTGTAACCATAGATCCNGAAAGAAAATGGGTAAGNCATCAGGATCATTTTGTGACTGGTCGAGTAGCCCTTGATGCTGTTTTNCCNTATGCCCGTGACTATTTAGCATACCCAGACTTGATAACAGAAGGNTTGGAACCTCACAAAACCTTGGAGGTGTATCTTTGGGGTACAGATGATCCTGACACTTTTATAGATATTGATGATCATTTTGAAGACAAANTAAAAGCGCTCTATTGCCATGCGAGCCAAATGTCTACCTCGATAGATGAGGGACGAGTGAGACTAAGAAATAGATTTTCAGTCCATGGACCAAAGGTTAATGCAGAAGTTGCTGAGGCTTTTAAACGTTTGGAATTAAGATCTTAATAACTCTTTAGGTTGAATGTTTTTTCCACCAGTTTATGTATTTTGAAGGTGGGAGTAAGCCTTTTGAATACCTGTCGGTCAATTCATCAAATTGGTTTGTTACGGACTTTTTCAATTCCTCTAAAGACCCATTATTCATCGTTACAATATCTGAAGCCGGGGCCCGGTCTTTCCATTTCTTTTGACTTGAAAGCCTTTGTGTAGCTTCCTTCTCACTAAAATTGTTTCTAGCTTTAAGTCTTTTTATTGCCATTTCGTCATCCACAGCGAATAACCAGGTTATGTCGCTATATATCCCATATCCGGCTTCNATGAAATTGACAGCCTCCATGAGGCCTACCTCAAGGATGCCGAGGGTGTTTCTCCACTCCTTCATCACTCCACTCACTTCAGCTTTAATGTCACCAATTGCTGTGGTGAGTTCAGACATTTTTTCAGGGTTTCCGAACACTTTGGAGCCAAGTTGTTTTCTGTCGATAAATCCATCGTCGCCTACTACTTCATTTCCAAATGATTTNACGATGCGGTGAAAAGCCGGTTTGCCGGGATCGTACATTCTGTGAACCAATTTATCGGCGTCACAATGTGTTCCCCCAAGACTTTCTAAAATCTGNCAGGCTGTGCTTTTGCCTGAAGCTATTGCCCCCGTAATTCCTATAACTAACGGCATTTACAAATCCTCTGCTGAGTTCAAAGGTTCGTAACCTAATACTTTTCTTGGGTGCTCTAGATCTCGGTATGACCACCTATTGTTTGATGTGGCTAAAAAAACATCGTATTTCACTTCGCTGGGCGCATCGATAGATAATTGCAGTATTTGACATACATCTTCATGGCTTAGATATATGGATTTTTGACGGGCATCGGAAGGGATATTGTCCTTTGTAACTGAACCTATCCGAACGCACAGCATAGACATATCGTAAGTATCGGAAAAGTGCCGTGCCAAAGCCTCGCCCCAGACTTTCGTTGCCCCGTAAACCCCTCCCGGCCGTATGTCGCGNTGGGTGATAAGTGGAATAGGGCCTTTAACATTTTGATAGTTACCTTGAGCGATATCCCCATATGGGTAAATGTTCTCCACTCCTCTTACAGTGCTACCGCTGCTGGCGTATACAACCCTTTTTACTCCAGCTGCCCTAGCAGCCTCAAAAACGTTATATGTGCCTATGATGTTGGCTGGAAGTTGTTCTTCAAAACTGTCTGAGCCGAGATATGCGGCTAAATGGACTACCACATCAATGTTTTCGAAGGCGGGCCTTATTTGCTCTAATTCTGAGATGTCGGCTGAATGCGTGGATACTCCTTCAACAAAACTCCGATTTAGGGCCGACAGTTGATAGTCGCCATTAGAAATTAAATGATCTTTCAAAAGACCTCCAATCAATCCGCTCATCCCAGTGATTAAAATTCTTTTTACCAAGTTATTCTCCGTTTATAGCTTTCCTTANTGCNGCTGGATTCATAGGTAATTCAGTCATTCTTATACCGATAGCATCGTATATCGCGTTGGCTATTGCGGCCAATGGAGGCACTATTGCAACCTCCCCAACTCCACGTACACCGTATGGATGNAGCGGATTTGGAACTTCTACGATCAACGCTTCAATCATTGGTAAATCCAAGGAAGTGGGCATTCTGTAGTCAAGNAGGCTNGCGTTGGTCATNCCCCCNGAATCGTTTATGAAATATTCCTCATTTAAGGCCCATCCAATTCCTTGTACCGCGCCTCCTTGTATTTGACCTTCTACATAACTGGGATGTACAGCCTTTCCAGCATCCTGGGCAGCTGTGTATCTGAGAATGGTCACCTTTCCTGTTTCTATATCAACCTCAAGATCAACTACGTGTGTGGCGAATGCGCTACCTGGGCCTCTTGGGTCAAGGTTGGCCCTGCCGACTACGGGTCCTCCAGTTTCTGGAAGATGGCTTGCCAGTTCCCTGAAAGACATTTTCAACTCTGTGTCAGAAGAATGTGTGAAAATACCGTTTTCAAGTTTTATATCATCGAGGGAGGTTTCCCATACTTCCGCGGCTCTTTCTAGCATTTGTCTTTTGACATCTTGGGCAGCCTCATAGCTGGCCCAGCCAGTTTTGAATGCTCCTCCACTACCTCCTGTCATAGAGGTNTATCCNATGGTTTCNGTATCTCCCACCTGNGGATTTACGTCATCAACATGTANTCCNANNACTTCCGCAACATGCTGGGCCGCAACTGGTCTTAAGCCTCCGATGTCCATAGAACCTATAGTNAGGTTNACGGTNCCNTCAAAATTTACGTTAGCCACAGCACAAGCGGCTCCACTTCCATTGATCCAAAACCCGGAGGCTACCCCCCGTCCAGACTTTTTGCTGCTTTTCGGTGATTGATAATGGTCGTGCTCTTTGGTTGTTTGAAAGGTTTCTATACATCCGATTAAAGGATTATTTATTCCTGAAACTCTGGTTGTACCTTCTTTGGCCCCGTTCATTATNCTTAGGTCCAATGGATCTATACCAGTTTTTTCTGCCAATTCATCGATTAAAGTCTCCGCGGCAAACGCGCCAANTGGTGCGCCAGGNGCCCTGTATGCGGTGGTCTTNGGCTTGTTATTTACTATGTCGTAGCCATCTACTCTCACATTCTCAATTGCATATGGAGTAAATATACAGTTTGAAGCTGCCCCCACAGGAGAACCCGGATAAGCACCAGCTTCAAATTTTAAATCTGCTTGAGCNGAGGTAATTTTCCCATCTTCAGTAGCCCCAATTTTTACCTTCATGTAGGAGCCGGAGGTTGGACCTGTAGCTTCTAAAACTTCCGAACGTGACATTGTGATTTTCACTGGGTATCCAGTAATTTTAGATAACAAGGCAGCCACTGGTTCTAAATATATNGTGGTTTTACCACCGAATCCTCCCCCAATTTCCATGGGGATCACTTTAATTGCAGATACCGGTACCCCTAGAACCAAAGATGTTCTGTCCCTAATTTGGAAATGTCCTTGAGAGCTGCCCCAGATAGTTATTTTATTGTTNGCAGTCCACCACCCAGTTGCTGAATGGGGTTCTATNTAGCCCTGGTGCACAGTTGAGGTTCTGAATTCCCTCTCAAGCACAAGGTCAGCTTGATCGAAGCCCTTATCGACATCTCCAATTTCTAAAACGCCGTGGCTAGCNATGTTGTTTTTGTATTGATCGTGTAATAAAGGAGCACCATCTGATATGGCTTCCTCCACTGTAGAGACATGGGGTAATTCNTCATATTCTACTTTGATGAGGGCAAGGGCCTCTTCCGCAGCGTGAGCGCTGCTTGCTGCTACAGCAGCTACCGCGTGTCCCTGATATAAGACCTTGTTTGAGGCTAATATATTATTGGTTTGCTGCTGTAGGTTTATAGCAGGGCCGGGGATCTTTGAGACAGCCTTGTCTTCTTGGGTAGGGAAGTCATGGTTTGTGATTACAGCATGCACATCTGCCAGCTTTTCCGCTTCTGANGTGTCTATCGANAATATCTTGGCGTGAGCATGGGGGCTTCGTAGTATTTTGCCATGGATAAGCCCAGGCAGATCGACATCGGCCCCGTAGAGAGCTATTCCTGTCACTTTGTCAAAGCCGTCCTGTCTGACCGGCCGACTACCAACTGAGACGAATTTTTGAGTTGAGTGTGTGGTTGCCATTAATTTACGTCCTCACTAAGCTAAAAGTGTTCAAATGGTTTGTTGTACTAAGTTTAGGAACAACGCTTTGAATGATGTCCCTTTCGACTGGATTGTAGCATAGGGCATACCTGTTTTTCGTACCTAGCCTATACCTGTATGCTATAATTTCGTGGCTTTTGAATGGCGGACATATTCCGCCATTTTTTGTCTGCTTTTCTAGCNGGTAGGCTGTTGATGGAAAAAGGAGAACTCAGCTTGATAGAAATAATAAATGGAGGTGGGGTCACCTCAGCTTCTGGCTTTACAGCTGGATCCACATANGCAGGTTTGAAAACCGAAGCAGGCGTGCCTGATTTGGGAATAATTTTATCGGACCGACCAGCCAACTCAGCGGCGACATTTACCACTAACAGCATAGAATCCCCTTCAGTCACAGCCAGTCGTAAAAGAAAAAAGGCTGGTATTTCAAGGGGAGTTGTCGCTAATAGCGGCTGTGCCAATTGCAGCGTAGGCTCCCAAGGCCTGACCGACGCGGAAGAACTGGCTTCCTTGGCTGCTAGTCATGTTGGTGTGTCGGGCGATGATATTTATGTGGCAAGNACCGGGATGATCGGAGTGGAACTTCCGATGGCATTGATCCGTCAAAATATCGGCAATATAATACTTTCAGATGGTGGTGGCACTGAGTTTGCCAACGCNATAATGACNACAGATTCCAAGCGTAAAGAGCGAGCGGTTTCATTTATGCACGATGGTAAGACTGTCACAGTGGGAGGTGCGGCGAAAGGGGTTGGGATGATTCATCCGAATATGGCAACAATGCTATGTTTCATTACTACAGATGCTGACGTTGATCAAANTTTTTTACAGAGTGCCCTATCCGAATCAGTAGCGGTCTCCTTTAACATGACCGATGTTGATAGCGACCAGAGCACTAACGATTCCGTTATTNTTTTGGCGAACGGCGCTTCAGGAACTGAGCAGATTGAAGAAAAATCGGCAGGTGCTGATACTTTTGTTGAAGCTCTTAGGTATGTTTGTACTGAGCTTGCCAAAGAGTTGGCAAGAGATGGGGAAGGAGCTCAAACGCTCATAGAAGTCATTGTTGAAGGGGCCCATTCAACTGAAGAGGCGCGTAAATCAGCTAGGGAAATNGCATCGTCCCTTTTGGTGAAAGCCATGGTACACGGGAAAGATCCTAACTGGGGACGATTGGTAATGGCTTTGGGTAAAAGTTCTATCCAGCTCGACGAACAAAAAATAGATATTTTNATAAGTGATATCCATATCGTACATAACGGCATCGCAATACCCTACCTGAAAGATGCAGTTGTAAGNGCCATGAATTCTGAACAAGTGGATTTTAGGATAAATCTCAATATTGGAAATTCGTCTGCTACTGCTTGGGGATGCGATCTCACGGAAGAATATGTGATCTTTAATTCTGCATACAGCACCTAATGGTGAGCAAATGTTTAGCGAAATAAACCACTCCCAATCCGATGATCGTTCTGAAATANCAGGGAGTATAAAAAGCAATGATGAGAGCGGGGATCAACAACCAGGAGCTGGTGATATCCCAGCGAATCAACAGTCACTGACTGTTATCAAGATTGGTGGAAGCACTTTAGGCAATCATGATACTACCCTGATGGATTTAGTGGAACTACAAAAAAGGGGAGAAAATTTTGTTGTAATACATGGGGGTGGTAAGACAATATCGGAATGGATGGAAAAGCAAGGTGTTCGACCAAAATTTGTTAATGGATTGAGGGTCACCGATTCACAAAGTTTAGATATTGTCGTAGGAGTTCTTACTGGAGTTATAAATAAATCTCTTGTCGCTTCCATAAACTCACTGGGAGGAAGAGCGATTGGTATTTCTGGTGCGGATGGTAATATGGTAAACGCAGAAATAGCCGATCCTCAATTGGGATATGTCGGTAAGATTAAGTCAGTAGATACGGCTCCGATAAAGATAATATTGGAAGCCGGTTATATCCCGGTGATAGCCCCAGTGGGGATTCACTCAGATTCAGATGACCACAATAAATTACTTAATATCAATGCTGATACTGTAGCCGGGTATGTGTCTTCTGCTATTAATGCAGATCGGATGGTTTTCCTTACCGACGTGGAAGGAGTTTTAGACTCTTCAAAGCGGTTGATTTCGCGTATGACAAAACGCCAGGCTGATTCTTTGGTTGCATCTCATGTGATTGATGGTGGAATGATTCCTAAAATGGAAGCCTGTATTGAGGCCCTTTCGGGTGGAGCAATATCGCAAATCGTTGATGGTCGCGCCCCAGGAGCTTTAAAAGATGTANTTACCGGTCATAATTTAGGTACCCGTATAGGCTAATAAAGGTTATAACATGGCAAGTGCCCCTTTTCCCTCATTTGATTTCGATCCGTCTTCAATTAAAGACAAACTTAACGGCAGGATAAAATGGATAGCATTGGGATTGATTCTTGTCCCTATATTTGTTCTATTATGGCTTGCTAGGGGAATTTTCACCGATTATCTTTGGTATTCAAAGATGGGCTTTGAAGATGTTTTTATCACGATTATTCTGACCAAAGTCATATTNTTTTTCATAGGGTTTGCTTTTGTCTTAGCACTAGTTTTGGCAAACCTTTTCTATGTGAATAGAAAAACAGCTGGACCCTTAAACGCTCCGCTTCCCGAGAATTTAACAGGGATCATCAAGAAACTGCTGGTGATAATATGCGTGGTGGTATCCCTTGTTTTAGCANTAATACTCGGCTCNGTGATNGCCTCCAAATGGGAACTTTTTCTGAGATTTAGTAACGCGGCCGGATTCGGGGTTAAAGATCCTTTACATGGTAATGATCTTTCTTTTTATGTTTTTGAATTACCCATTTATGCTTTTCTCCAAGGTTGGCTTCTTGTCTGTGTTGGAGCCACTATTGTGGCAACAATCGCATTGGCTTTTTTGAATTTTACCCTCCGAGGCACCGCGTTCACCTTAACCACCCCACTTCGTAACCATATACTTGTCTTAGGCTCACTAGCTATTTTGATCCTTTCTGCCGGATATTGGATTGATAGGTTGGAACTGGTTAGATCTGAAAATGGAATTATTTACGGGGCCGCATACGCAGATGTTTACGCACGACTACCCGCTTATTTGGTGTTAGCTATATCTGGGTTGCTTGTTTCTATAGTTATGCTCGTAGGATCTTTTCTGGGTAAACTGAAATTATCCTTGGCTCCTGTCGGGATTTGGGTGATCTTGATAATTGGGCTTGGTACAGTCTGGCCTTCTGTGGTTCAGCAATTTTCAGTTGATCCTGACGAATTTGTTAAGGAGACAAAATATATTGAACGCAACATAGAATTCACTAAGCTTGGGTTTGGTTTGGAAAGGATAGAAGAGGTTTTCTATGAGGCAGAAGGAGAAATTACTGCAGAGTTAATAGAAGAAAATATTCCAACCGTCGAAAATATTCGACTTTGGGATTACAAGCCTTTAACGAATGTGTACAAACAAATTCAATTAATCCGACCCTATTACGATTTTAAAGACGCTGATGTCGATAGATACACCATAGATGGTGAATACAGACAGGTTTTGTTAGCTGCAAGAGAAGTTGCACCAGAAAAGCTCAAAGAAGAAGCACAGACCTGGGTTAATCAAAAACTGTTTTACACCCATGGAATAGGTATTGCCATGAGCCCAGCCACAGAATTTACCCCAGAAGGCAGGCCCATTTTTTTCGCAAAAGATATCCCAGCTAACGGTGAAATCCCTGTTTCATCTCCAGAACAAGGTGCTGCTGCGGATATTGTGGTCAAGAATCCTAGAATTTATTACGGTGAAAACACAAAAGACTACGTGATAGTTGATACGAACACACAAGAATTGGATTACCAGACAGGAGAAGGAGACTTAATCGTAGGAAATTACGAGGGGTCTGGAGGGGTATCGGTCGGGTCCTATTTTAGGAAGTTACTTTACGCTTGGCAAATGAGAGATATAAACATCCTGATTAGTAGTCAATTAAATGAAAATAGCAAGATCCAATACAGACGGTCCGTTGAGGAAAGAATTTCAACCTTGGCTCCCTTTCTGAAGCTGGATAAAGATCCCTACATAGTGGCAGCAAATGATGAGCTGTACTGGATCCAAGATGCCTATACGACATCCGATAAATTTCCGTACTCACAGCCTACAGACGAAGACGAGACTAGCTTAGGCCACTACAACTACATAAGGAACAGCATTAAAGTAGTCATGAATGCCTATACAGGGGATGTAGGGTTTTATATTTGGGACACCACTGATCCTGTTGCTCTTACTTATAAAAAAATGTTCCCAACATTATTTACAGATCGGGATTTAATGCCGTCCGATTTAATATCGCATGTAAGGTATCCACAAGGACTCTTTGCCATTCAAGCCGAGAAATATATCAAATACCACATGGAAAAACCACAACATTTTTATGGGAATGAAGACTTATGGGCTTTTCCTCAAGAAAAATTTGGACAGCAGGAAGGATTACAGCCACTTGAGCCATACTACGTGATCATGCGGCTTCCTGGTGAGACAAAAGAAGAATTCGTTCAGTTGATTCCATACACCCCTGACGGAAGGCCCAATATGGTCGGTTGGTTGGCCGCAAGAAGTGATGCTTCTGAATATGGCAAATTAATAGCCTTCAACTTTCCTAAGGATCGCCAAGTGGATGGACCTGAACAGGTGGAAGCTAGAATAGATAATGATCAAGACATTTCCGCATGGTTTACGCTTAGATGCACAGAAGGATCGA
Organism: Dehalococcoidia bacterium; assembly: GCA_002708495.1. Classification (GTDB taxonomy): domain Bacteria; phylum Chloroflexota; class Dehalococcoidia; order Lucifugimonadales; family UBA826; genus UBA11996. The sequence goes on from PAON01000058.1 coordinate 12,071, forward strand.
CATGTATAAGAGGGAACCTGCTAGTTATTCCAATAGGAAATAGTATCCTTTATGCTGAGCCCATATATATACAAGCAGAAGGGGTGAGCTTCCCAGAACTTAAAAAAGTGATTTTGTCCACAGCAGACAGGGTTGTCATGGGAGATTCGCTAAATGATGCCTTGTATCAAATTACTGGTGTGAAAGACACTATTGCAGCGACGCAAGGAGATGTTAAAAAGAAAGATACACCGGCACCGGTGAAGCTAGAAGATGCCGGAAATAGCAAGTTGGATGAAATAAGAAATTCTATTAGGAATCTTAAAGCTGAGTTAGATACGATTGAATCTTTGTTCGAAAACTTGGAAGATGTAATAAAAGGAGATTGATATGACTAGTACTGCGGAGTGGAAAGAACTCGAAAGCAAATACTACATGTTTCTTGTTAGGCGCCAGCCTATGGTACTTGAGAGAGGACAAGGTGCGAGAGTATGGGATGTCGAGGGGAAAGAGTACTTGGATTTCACCTCTGGTTGGGCTGTCAATAACGCAGGACATTCAAATCCAGTTATTGCGGAGGCGATAGCCGAACAGGCAAAAACCTTAGTCCAGACTTCGAATCAGTTTTATACTATCCCTCAGTTAAAGTTAGCTGAAATTTTGGTTGAGAATAGTTGCCTAGACAAAATTTTTATCTGCAATAGTGGAGCAGAAGCTAACGAAGGGGCAATCAAATTAGCAAAAAAATATGGAAAAAAACATAAAGAAGGGGCTTACCACATAATAACGGCTCTAAATTCATTTCATGGTCGTACCATGATGAATGTTTCAGCCACCGGCCAGCCGCATTATCAAGAGCTGTTCCAGCCTATTCCCACCGGGTTTTCACATGTTCCATACGATGATTTAAACGCGGTCAAAGAGGCTACAACTGACAATACTGTTGCCGTGATGATTGAACCTGTTCAAGGGGAGGGGGGAGTAAACATTCCTTCTGTCGAATATTTAAAAGGGGTGCGGGACTGGTGTGATCAAAACGGAATGTTGTTGATTTTTGATGAAGTACAAACGGGTTTGGGAAGGCTGGGTACCTTGTTCGGATACCAAAGCTTCGGAGTTGAACCTGACATCATTACTCTCGCAAAAGGCNTAGGCGGTGGTGTTCCNATAGGAGCATTTTTNGCCAANGATTCTGCNTGCGCTTTTGACCCAGGTGATCATGGTTCNACTTTTGGAGGAAANCCNNTGACTTGTGCNGCAGCGCATGCTTCAACAAAATATATCATTGATAACGAGATACCTGAAAACGCGGCAAAAATGGGCGAATATCTTGGGGAAGGGCTCAGGAAAATACAATCGGATAATGAATTTATAACGGATGTTAGAGGGATGGGCCTGATTTGGGCAGTTGAATTTGATTCTGATATCACTCCAGATGTTATTGCGGCAAGTAACGAGGCTGGCCTTTTAATGAATCCTATGCGGCCAAATACAATTCGACTTAT
>PAON01000059.1:0-42346 GCA_002708495.1 Dehalococcoidia bacterium
TCGATAGAAGGCCACATCGGACGACTCCTTCAATCGACGCAACATCTGCTGATCAAAAAAAAGAGCGGGTTATGAATAACCCGCTCTTTTTTTGATCAGGAGATGTTGCGTCGCTTGAAGGAATCATCTGATGTGGCCTTCTATCGAAGGGTGCATTAGGTGCAGACACTACAAGGGCACATTTTTCTCAAAGTATCAAAAGGAAAAATGCCAGTGTAGTGTGCGTCACTCCACAAAAACTGGATCGCATAATGACCGATCATTAAATGGTCCTCTGCTATCAGATCTGAAGGTATGGTGGCTGGGTCTAGCAGTTGCCTTTTACTCCACTCTTCAACACATTCTGCACACTGGCAGCTGATTCTAATTTCTTTCGCACCATATGTACTTTCGTGACCGTCTGTCCATCTTATTAGAATTTTGTCCCCGTATATCCCAACTTTGTCTATCTTTAGGCCTTGAGTCAAGCTTCACCCCGTTTTTGTATTCATATTAGGATAATCCCATTTGTATTTTGACCACAACATAGAATGTGGGAAAGGAAACTTGTTTTATAATATTTCTCATATCATCATTAGGCATATTCACAGTTGAGGTTTTACGGTTTGGCAAAACGAAAGGTAGGTAAAATCATAAGGCGAGCAGGCCTCAAATTTGGGGATCCTGACATTGAAATTCCTATTGCAGCAGATCTCCTTAAAGTAGACGGAGTGCCGCAGAGAGATGCTGAGGTGTCTTATTACAGTAGAGAATTTCCTTTAGAGAGTTTTTCAATAGAGCAAAGTGCTTCGGCTGTGTGGGCCCAAAAAGAGAGAGCGGAACATACCCCCGAAACTGAAAAGCTTTACAAAAACTATCAGAAGAAAATTATCCCGTGGATAGATAAAATCAAGAGATCAGGAGAGTGTGTTCCTAATGTTTCCTCACAGACAGAAAACTCCACTGAGCTAATCCGTAATAAGGCAAAAGAACTCGGATATAGTGAGGTAGGGTTTACTAAGTTTGACCGAAGATATATTTATCAGAGCAGGAAGAGCTATGTTCGGAATGATCTTCCTAATGTTATATGTTTAGCATATGAGCAAGAATATATTGAAACTCAAAATATACCTTCCTACTCCTCAGAGATTGCACAAGGTGATGCTTATTTAACGCAAGCTGACCTCTCTTTAAAACTGGCAGATTTCATCAATGAACTAGGTTTCAGCGCACAAATATCTGGGCCTGCATGGCATTTTGGCCCCATGATTCCGATGTTTGTAGAGGCAGGGTTGGGTCAGTTGGGGGTAAACGGACAGTTGCTTTCTCCACACTTTGGATCTCGTGCCAGGTTACAGTTGATAATTACCGATGCACACCTTGACTATGATTCACCAATTGATTACGGCATGTATAAATTTTGTGAACTTTGCCAAGTTTGCTTTATGCGATGTCCAGGCAAAGCAATTCAAGCACAAAGGGTTTGGTTTCGGGGAGTCGAGAAGAATAAATTAATTGCTAAGCGTTGTCGCCCGGTAATGGCTCGCTATTCAGGTTGTGGAATATGTATGAAAGTTTGTCCAATTCAAAAATATGGGATGCAACCCGTGATGGAACATTATGTAGAAACGGGGGAAGTGTTGGGAAAAGGAACGGATGACCTTGAATCGTATGAACTCGAAAATAAGGGATATTTTAGAAGCGGAAAAGTGCCGGTATTTGATCGAGACTTCTTCGACATGCCTGAAGGGAGGACAGAACATAACTTGGTGGAAAAATTCAAGGATAATCTAATGAACATGAAAAACTTGGATAAGCAAAGTGAGTATGAGTTATATTTAGAGTTTAAGAGTGCATTAGATTCTTCAAAAACAGGGAAGGGAGAGGTAGTTGACATGGGCATGGATATGGAATTTTAACTTTTGTTGCTTATTCCGCTGTTACAAACCTTGTTGACCCATGGTTTGAATTTGTGATAATTTAGGCACAGTTAGTTAATGAAACACCGCGAGGTTTAGAAGGAGAATAACATGGCAGGTGAAGGAAAATTTGAGGTAGAAATAATCTACTGCGTGCCTTGAGCGCATCACGGAATGGCGGCCTGGATGGCCAACGAGTTTTTCGCTGAAGCAGGGAAAGATATTGCTATAAGAATCACACCAGGAACGGGTGGGATCTATCAGGTATTTGCTGATGGAGAGAAGATATTTGATAAGGCTGAGGAAGATGGTGTGTTTCCGAATTTACCGAGAGTAAAAGAACTGAGGGCGATTATTAAGGAAAAGTTAGCAGCACCTGTTGCCTAGACTTTATAAGGTCTGAACTTTAAAGGACCCCTGGGTTAGATTTCGATCCAACCCAGGGTTTTTTTGTTTAAAATGTTTGCCAAACACCTCTTAATTGCGGAGAAATTTAGTAAATTATGGAAGTATTCGACGGAATTAATGTTATTGACACCACATCTGGCAAGGCAGGATCTATTTGCTCAATGTTTTTGAGTGATAATGGAGCTAGAGTTTTAAGGGTGCCTGCAAAGCAAAATATCAACAGAGACGATCCGGAATTTGCCACTTTAGACAGGGGAAAAGAACTCCACAGTTTGGATCTAAATACGCAGTATGCATTGTTTGAGAAACTTGTTCAGAAGTGTGATGTCTTAATTGAGGATTTACCCCTCTCAGATCCATTGCAAAAAAAGATTGGGTTTCAAACTTTGAGAAAAATAAATCCTAGATTATTACATTGTTCGATCACCCCTTATGGTCAAAAAGGATTTCTAAAAAATCATTCACCTATATCTGATTTAATCAAGGCTAGAACAGGTATTTTGGATAGCATGCCAGGGTTTGAGGAAGGTTCAACTCATGTCGCGCATCCTGTCATAGACGTAGGAGCCGGTCTTTTGGCAGCTTTGGGACTGACCAGTGGTCTACTTTACCGCCTCAAGAGTGGGGCTGGCCTGAAGATAAATACATCATTGATGGCTGCCGGTCTTTTGTATATGCCGAAAGCTATCGGGGATAGAGTTCGGCCACGACCTGTCAAGGTTACTCCCGTTGGAGGTGGGCCATTTTATAGTGTTTATGAATGCCAAGATGCAGCGTGGATTCAGCTGGGTTGCATTCACGCGGGGTTCGTAGATATTGCCGCCACTGTTATGGGTATACCCGAGATTATGACTAATCCTAGATATGGAGATGGGCGGAACCCCGTGGATGAAGAAGCAAGGGCCGAGCTTTTTGACATAGTGAAAAATGTTATGAAAACAAGGCCATCTCGTGAATGGGCAGAATTATTTGAATCAGTAGATGTCCCATTTGCTCACGCCGCCACCGCAGATGCGGCGATTGAAAATCAACAAGTCGTACATAACCAAATGGTTCAGGAATTAATTGATCCAATTTATGGCCCAATGATTCAATATGGGTTGCCCATAAAATTTTCTAATACACCAGGTTCGATCAAGGGCCCCCGTGTGTTGAATTCTAGTAGTGAGGCTATCCTAAAAAAATCCCTACAGATTGGAAATGATCTTGAGAACGATTCCTTTAGCAAACTACCTTTAAATGGAATCAAAGTGGCTGACATCACTAACGTTATAGCTGGCCCAACAATGGGGCGTCTACTTGCTGATTTAGGAGCTGATGTACTTAAGATAGAACCTCCCTACGGAGATATCTCACGACCCTCTAGTGGAAGATATTTTCATGCTTTAAATGCAAACAAAAGATCGATATCTATTGATGCCAAAAATGAAGTCGCCCAGGAGGCCCTTCAGAATATTGTCGGGTCATGCGACGTCATGGTTGCTAACCTAAGGCCTGGTGCCACCGGCAGGATGGGTTTGGATACCGAGACCTTAAGAAAATTCAATCCCAAAATGATAGAAGTCCACGTGACTGCATTTGGTTGGGATGGCCCTTTTGCGAAGAGGCCCGGGGTTGATCCTTTGGCCCAGGCTTGGATGGGTCTCCAAGTTGCACAAGGTGGAGAAGGTAATCCTCCATCTTTTCTCGCACCTGTCGCCCCGACTGATTATACCGCCGGGTGTATGGGTGCCCTGGGGGCAGTTATGGCCCTTTATGCAAAAGATAAGAATGGGATTGGTCAAGTAGTTAACACTAATTTACTTAATGCTGGGTGCTTACTTTTGGAGGGTGATTTTTCACGGTATAAAGATAAAATACAAAGAAGAATATCTGATAAATCCCAGAATGGGCTTAGTGATTTTCACAGGTTATATCAAACTAGTGATGGTTGGATTTATGTGAGTGCCGAGGATCCAGTATCAGGGGATGCCTTACTTGATGTAGTGGGATTAACAAATCGTGATCGGAATAGTCCTCGACATGAACACTCAGGATTAGGTTTTCAGGTCGAAGAGGCAATAAAGCTTCATAGCTCTAGATACTGGCTAGAACTGATGCTTTCCAACGGTATACCATGTGCGGAATCAATAACTGCCTACGAAGTGGAATTTTTTAAGGATGAGCAGGCGATTCGAAACGATATGATATCAAAAAGTGTGCTTGATGATGGTAGTGAGTATGCTTTTTCTTATAATCTCATTCAATTCCCGGATTTGCCTATACCGCAGGTAAAACCTACCCCTCTTTTAGGGGAACATAGCATTGAAATTCTCAGAGAATTCGGAATAGATGAGTCTGTGATTAATACTATATTCCAAAACGGATCCTTAGTAACTCCGTGATATAAAGGTATGCATCACCTCGGGCGATTAAATGAGATCAATGTTCGTCTTTTGTCTATACTGAGTGGTCTCGCTTTTATCTTTGTCAGCGTTAAGCTTTGGGATTATGGGCTTTATTTGATATCACTCCCAACCTTCTTTGTTGGGATTATAGCTATTCTAATTAGCGCCAATAAATATTCACTTCCCCTTAGAAGAAGAGATAATTGCCCTCGAACTACCGGTGTTAGTTTAGGCAGCGAATCCTCAAAAATTCTGTGGTTGAGATTAACCGAGAAAGCGGCTGGCTGGTTTTTAGTTGTCGTCTCAGCTATTTTATCGATAACTGGATTCATGTTATTTGAGGGGGCGGCCCATGGGGCTGCCTGGGCATGCTATATGTTTTCGATGTTGGCTATATTGGTCGTACCTTTCTTGTTTAGAGGGTTAACGGTATCGGCTTNTAAACCCCTCATAAATTCCAGATTAACCATCCCTGTTCTCGTGACCTTTTTAATAATAGGCGTAGTGATTTTGGGNTTTGTCCTGCGTGTTTATAANATAAGTGAATTGCCCGCCGGNCTTTGGTATGACGAGGCAGATAACATAATTAGAGCTGGCCAGATACATGCNTCGCCTTTGAATACCCCTGTGTTTGTTCCTTCGACCCACCTTCCATCAGCTTTTTTAGTTCCTATCGCGATGTTGCAGGAATTGACAGGTGTTCCCTGGTTGAATGGCCGACTCGTATCGGCTGGGTTTTCTGTAATTCTCATATTGGCNATGTTTTACTTTGCAAAGGATGTATTNGGTGCTTTTTGGGGACTCGGGGGAGCTTTTTGTATTGCTATTATGAGATGGAGCCTGAATTGGGGTCGAATTGGGATGCACGGTATAACTGCAGCAGTTTTTTCTGCACTAACAGGATTTTTACTGTGGAGATCCCTGATTAGGTGGAGCCCTTTTTGGTTCTTTTGGACTGGGCTGGCTCTTGGGATGGGAATGTGGTTTTATGCACCGTTNCGGTTGTTTCCGATAGTCATTCTGATTGGTGTAGGGTTGAGAATTTGCTCTGGGTTTCCGGGTTGGAGANGGCTAGTTGATTGTTTAGTGAGTATGGCCTTTGCGGCAATTATCAGTACAGTTCCCCTACTACAGTATTCCTTNAGAAATCCAGATATATTTTTCAAGCGTACTGAAGAGACATTCATACTAAANCATCTNTNAAATGTAAGTTTGNTAAGAGGCGTATGGGAAAATNTTGTCGAACATATATTTATGTTTCACATTTCAGGAGACCCAAATCCGAGGCATAACTTACCTTTTGAGCCTATGTTGGATGATGTTACAGGCACATTGTTTATAGCTGGACTAATTCTTATTNTGGCCCAATGGAGNCGGCCCTTGTTCCTATTATTTCCTTGCTGGGTTTTTGTAATGTTGATACCAGGCATACTTTCGGTTCCTTGGGAGTCACCTCAATCATTACGATCAATAGGAGTTATACCTGCGGTCCTGATTATAAGCATTGTGCCATTGGTTCATTTGTTGCGCCTTTTTAACTTAAACACTAGGGATATTTTTCGGAAAGGAGGTTTGATTTCTATTGTTGTCTTGTTGGGGGTTATAGGTTATTTCAATGTGAGTATGTATTTTGGAAAACAAGCATCACATCCTGACGTGTTTGCAGATTTTTCTACCCCGGAGACCTTGATGGCAAAAGAAATGGTTAAACAATCTCAGAATGGATATACCTTGTATTCATCTAGGCAATTTCTTTTTAGTCTCACAGCGTCTGTAGTTTCTGGAAATGTTCATTATGAACCGTTGTTTGCTCCAAGGGATTTACCTATTTCTCCCAATCGAGTTCTACATGGGGCGGCAATTTATTTGGAGCCCCGCGATGCCGGTGTTTATGACCTGCTGGCGGAATACTATCCGTCTGCCAAATTTAGGGAAATTATGGCTCCTCATGGAGTTGACCCAATTTTGTACGAGGTCCTAATAAATAAACAGCAGTTAGCCGATACTTTAGGAGTGGAGGCTATTTTTAAGAGGGAAGGTGTCCTCATAAAGACAGATGAATTCGATACTTTTTCATCCTCGTGGGCCAAAGATTTATCAGGGGTGGGGTTTCCTGCAGATTTTGTCTTCCAAAGTAATTTACATGTGCGCGAACGGGGACTTTACCAATTCAAAGTGTCCGGTGATGGACAGCTATATATCGATGGTATTTCAATTCAAGAAAATGGGGATGGTATTAAATTAGGGGTAGGGCTTCACTCACTACGACTTAAAGGTATTGCGCATTCTGAATCAGGTTTTGCGGAGGTGTTATGGGGTCGGGACGGAAATATAATGGAACCTATACCATCGACACTGCTTTTCTCAGGTGAGAGATCTCCGACGGGATTGGCTGCGGTATTTTATCAGGAATCTCAACCCGTTGTTTCACATGTGGGACTCACTGCTGATACCTTTTATTATGCCCCGCCAATTGAAGGTCCTTATGAGGCCGTATGGGCGGGATTTTTGGAGGTTCCAATATCGGGAGAATACAAATTTTCGTTAAGAGTAAACAGTGCTATGAAACTGTTTGTGAATGACGTTTTGGTCACTGAGACGGCCCGGGATGGTGAATTAACTCGATCAGGAGAAATAAGTATTCATGGCGGGAAAGCCAGCATCGAACTACGGGGCCTATCATTGACTCATTCACCTCAATTCAAAATATTTTGGCGGATGGGGGGAAATGATGAGAATGTGATTCCTGTTAGTCTGATTAAACCCGATCCAGAATTCATGAGAATTCCATAATATAAATGGACTCTTTAGTTGTGGACATATTACTAACGCTTTTGGCCATATTTGTGGGCAGTCTCGTTTTGGTGATAGCAGGATTTGGTATAGCTATCGGGTCGTCCCCTATCATGCTACTTACCCTGGACCCGCAGTCTACCGTTATCATCATTAATACCGTTTCATTATTGATCTTCGTTTTAATGATTCACCAAAATAGGCGACATATAAATTATCGAGAAATGACGGTCCCAGTTATTTTCGGAATGATGGGAGTTCCTGTTGGAGTATATATTCTTTCAAACTCTAATCCTTCGGCCCTGAGAGTTTCGATTGCTCTTTTAATTATTTTTCTGGGATTTGTTATGGCCCTAAATCCAACTATAGCGGCAATTAGACATAAATTTACCTTGTGGGGAGCTGCTTTTTTAGTGAGTGCAATGATTACCTCTACAGGGATAGGGGGACCGATCATGGCTATCGCAGCGCTGTCACGAGAATGGGATCGGGAGTCAATTCGAGGTTCCCTTCCGTATTATTATTTATTCATCGAGACAACCGCGGTCATCGGCTATTTTATAACCGGTATGTTTGATTCGGAACGACTGATACTGACCGGTGTAAGTATTTTCCCTGCCTTACTTGGTTTTTTTATTGCTTCTATGCTTGTGAAAAAAATCAATCAGAACTACTATCGAAGGTTGATCCTAGGTATAGTTATATGTGCTGGTACGGTTATTTTAGTCAAAGAAATTTTCATTTGATGAAATTTGATTAGGTGTATGCATGAATTCTGAAGAACTGAAAAATTTGAGAGAGAGGATTAGGCACTCCACTGCCCATGTGATGGCAGATGTTGTCACTCAACTTTATCCTGACGTAAAACTTGCCATAGGACCTCCTACTGAGGATGGATTTTATTATGACTTCATGGTCGACACCCCTTTTTCGGATGAAGATCTGAAAAAAATCGAAGCAGCTATGAAAAAAGTCATATCCAAGGATTTACCTTTCATTTATGCCGAATATACTAGGGAGCAGATATCGGTTATGAATCAGTCAGAACCTCTCAAATTAGAGGTGATATCTGGTATTCCGGAACAAGAGATAATTAGTACATATAGCCATGGGGAATTTGAAGATTTATGCGCAGGGCCTCACGTAGAATCTACGGGTAAAATACCTGCTTTTAAGCTCTTAACTGTCGCCGGAGCCTACTGGAGGGGTGACGAGAATCGTCAGATGCTACAACGGATATATGGGACAGCATTTGAAAGTCAAGATACTTTGGATGAACACCTTTCAAGGCTTAAGGAAGCTCAACGTAGGGATCATAGGACGTTAGGAAAAGAATTAGATTTATTTTCCATCCACGAGGAAACTGGACCNGGTTTGATAATTTGGCATCCAAAGGGAGCCAGGGTAAGAAGTATTTTTGAAGATTTCTGGCGAAAGGAGCACTATAGCAGAGGCTACGACCTTATATATACGCCCAACATTGGGCGGGAAAATTTGTGGCAAACCAGCGGGCATCTAGATTTTTTTCAAGAAAACATGTTCCCTCCTGCTGAAACAGATGGGCAAAATTACTATTTAAAACCAATGAACTGCCCTTTCCACATTATGTATTACAAATCATCTTTGCGTAGTTATCGTGATTTGCCAATGAAAATAGGTGAATTAGGTACAGTTTATCGCTATGAGAGAGGAGGTACACTTCATGGAATGCTTCGTGTTAGAGGATTTACTCAAGACGATGCACATATATTCTGTACCCCAGATCAGATCGAGACAGAAATAGACGGCGTTTTGGATCTTACATTCGATTTATTGGAAGCCTTTGGATTTGATGATTTTACTTTGAACTTGTCCACTAAACCCGATAAAGCAGTGGGGTCAGATGAGCAGTGGCAATTGGCAGAAAAATCTCTTATGAAAACCTTAGATTCTAGGGGGTTAGATTACCAAATTGAAGAGGCTGGAGGAGCTTTCTACGGACCTAAAATCGATGTAAATATCAGAGATGCAATAGGTCGATCCTGGCAGTGTACTACTGTCCAATTTGATTTTAATTTACCTGAGAGNTTCGGGTTAACTTATATAGGAGAGGACGGTGGTTCCCACCAGCCTTTTATGGTGCATAGAGCCATTTTCGGGTCCCTGGAAAGATTTATGGGAATATTGATCGAACATTATGGTGGAGCNTTTCCTACCTGGCTGGCGCCAATACAAGTTCAAATCATCCCAATTGCTGACAGGCATATTGACTATGCTACCTTCCTGCACAGCGAATTGTCAGAAAGTGGAATAAGATCCAGCGTAGATTCTCGCAGTGAACGAATGAACGCTAAGGTTCGGGATGCTCAAATGGCTAAAGTACCATATATGTTTATAGTGGGGGATAGGGAAGTAGAATCGGAAAGCGTTGGAGTAAGATTGAGATCAGGAGAGGACTTAGGGGCCCTTTCCCTAAATGAAATAAAAAAAAGAATTTCTTCTGAGGTGGAGGATAAAATCATCTAAAAGACCTGCTACCTAATTTTGTTGATCACCCACTCTGGGTGTGCTATATTCATAGTGGTTCAGTGTATTCACTGGACTATTTATTTTGTAAAGGGGAAGTAACATACCTAAAAATTATCGAGTTAATGATCAAATAACTGCCCAAGCTGTACTGGTTGTTGATGACGAGGGGAATCAACTGGGTGAGTTGACTACCGACAAGGCCCTAGAAATGGCGACAGAGAAGGGCTTGGATCTTGTGGAGGTCGCACCATCAGCCAATCCTCCTGTTTGTCGATTGTTAAATTACGGGAAATTCAGGTATGAAGCTACTCGTAAAGAACGTGAAGCCAGAAAAGCCTCCAAAACCAAATCTAATAATTCTGTGCGAGAAGTACGGATGAAGACCCGAATTGGAGTCCATGACAGGGAAGCCAAAACTAGATTAGTGAAAAGACTTCTAACTGAGGGCTCTAAGGTGCGTGTTTCAGTTATGTTTAGAGGGCGGGAGGTGCAACATCCTCAAATAGGAATGGCTTTGCTTAAAAATGTGGCAGAAGATTTACAGGAAGATGCATTGTTGGAAAAAGCACCCTCTTTTGAAGGCAGATTTTTAGCCATGATTTTGGCACCTAGTCCGTCCTTAAAAAAGAATAAAAATAATAGGGAACCAGAAAGTGCCAAAACTTAAAACTCATAAAGGTGCCAAGAGGCGTTTCAAAGTCACAGGGTCAGGAAAACTGATGAGGATGAAAGGTCTGAGAAGCCACCTGCGCAGGAAAAAACCAAAAAGTGTGAAAAGATTGTACTCGGGCACATTGCCTGTTAGCGAATCTGACGTACCTCGACTTAAGAAACTGCTTCCATACAGTAAATAATCGTAATTTCAGACAGGAGATCTTTAGGTGACTAGAGTTAGAACCGGCGTAACGAGACGCCGTAGACATAAAAAGATATTGAATATGACTAAAGGTCATCAAGGTGTTCGCCATACCCTTTATAGGCGGGCTCATGAATCAATGATACATGCATTGCAATATTCATATGACCATAGAAAGAAGAAAAAGGGAGATATGCGGCGTTTATGGAACATCAGGATAAATGCAGCAGCCCGGTCAAATGAAATCACATACAGTAAATTGATATACGGATTAAAATTGGCAGGCATTGATATCAATCGCAAAATGCTGGCCGAGATGGCTATCAGCAACCCGGAATCATTCACTGGTGTCGTAGAAAGCGCTAAAACTGCTCTTGAGGCAGCCTAGATATTTAAGTTAACGAGCCTATCTTCAACGGTTTGAAATTCGAATAATATCCTCATATAAATGGTCAGGATTTATTGGGTTCGTGTGTACCACTGCTGGACGGCCTTCGTCATCTACTATGTAAACGGGAGATGAATGTATAATGTCGTACTTTCTGCCCATTTGCCTGTTAAGGGATTCAATAGCAGATTCTTGTGGGTTTAGGTAAAAATTCTTCCAAATAGTGTTTAATTCCTTTTTATTTCCATTGAGGTAACGCCAGTTCGANGAAAGTTCCCATCTATTTTTGAAGGCATTTCTGGATTCAATGGTGTCTCCNTTTGGATCAACTGAAATTATTAAGACAGGAGTATTTCGTGTGTCTTCTGACCTTTCCAAGGATTGCTTAATGCTTGAGGTCACCAATGGGCAAAGGCTGGTGCAGTTTGTAAATAAAAAGGTGATCAGGTGCACTTGGCCCATGTAGGTNTGGTCTGTTACTTCAAAATCATTCTCATCCAGTAGAGAGAATCTTGATCCGTCATGATTGTTGAGAGATGTTCCGTATAAGCTAGAGTTATTTGCGGAGGTGCACCCCACGAGGTANGTTAGAGAGAAAACCACTAACAATAGTAAATTGAGAGAGTGGAGGCTTTTGTTACTACTATGGGGATATAGTTCCCTAAACAACAATGCTTTTATGGAGATGTCTTTTTTTCGAGAAGAAAGGCCACTAAAGGAGTGAGGATCATTAATGCTAGCCCAATAACTACAACTCCGATCGTACCTAAACTCGTATTGTGATGTATTTGATAGAAGGTGTACCCAAGAGTAATAGCAAATACAGCAATCATGGCTAAAGAGGCCAAGGGTACTACTACAGATAAAATGACTTTGTTCACGATAGCTCCCGTTATGTAGAATCCTTCCTATTATACCCTGTTTTTGTCGAATTAGAATCTTCCTCAAACCATTTGAAGAAAGCGATTATGATTAAGAGCAAAAAAAGAAAACCACTGCCTACTTTCATCAAAATTCCACCAAGCTGCTGATCGGTTAGTGCACTTATGTTCCAGATTCTCGGCGCATCTATGTAATGTTGATAAATTGGTTCCCTGGCAAATGTGACTATTCCGAATACGATCACTTGTGCCAAAGACATAGCGAACAGGTACAGTATTTGTATTGGATATGGGAGTTTTGGAATAGATTGCACCTGACTGCAAATAGGCCACCACATTATGATCGAAGCGATGATAAATAGTGAATGTTCGAAGATATGGACCCAGTGATGAGTGACGGAAATGTCATAAAGGACGGGTAAATGCCATATTGAAAATATCATGTTAAATATAACTATGGCACCGAGTGGATGGAATATTCGCTTGAATACCATTTCTGACCACCGGGGTTGGAAGAGTTTTGATGCCAGCCAATCGGGGGTTCCCAATATTAGAAGAGGAGGGGATATAAGGGTTATCAGAACGTGTTGCAGCATATGGGCGCTAAATAAGTAGTGGTCGCTTAATATGTGGAGTGGGGAAGTTAGCGAAAGAAAAATGATGAAGGTACCTACGGTAAACATGATAGTTTGTCGAGGGTTTAAGGGTTGGGGGATAGGTTGTTTTTTTCTGTATGGTCCTGTTCCATACAGGTAGGCGCATTGGACCAGGATCAGACCAAATACAACCTCTAAATGAGGGTGCCANTGTAACCATATTGAGTCAGGAAAACCTAAAAACGACATATGTAGAATTCGGTGTTTAGTTTCAGTTTAACCAGGTTAGGAATACACACCAAAAAGCAGTAGTAGAAAACTAATAACACATGCTGCTAATATGAATCCCGCTACAAACATGTATGTAAAAAGTTTATGGTCGAATTTCAAATGCATGTAATACATAGCAACTAAGGCAAACTTACAGGCCGACAACGTGAACAATATTGGAATCATCCAGTGTCCTATGAACTCCAGGTAGAATATTCCAACTTCCACTGCTGTTATAGCACATAAAATCACGGCTATCCGGAAATATTGTCCAGCTGTTGGGTGCCCTGTATGTTCCTCTGCAGAAAGTTCCTGACTCATGTTATCTCCCAATTATCATTAGAATCCGGGGAATACTCCAAATANGTATACGACTGTGAATATGACTATCCATACAACGTCTACAAAGTGCCAATAGAGTGCTGCTAGATCCACGTCTAAATTCTTCTCTGGGGTGATGACACCTTTCTTGAATGATAATAGTAATAACGAAAGGAGCCAGACTATTCCCAAAGTAACGTGAGCACCGTGAAAACCAGTCAGAGTGTAGAAGGTTGTGCCAAATAAATTTGTTTGAGGTTTTAACCCTTCATGACTTTCTGCGTGGGCTTCCCCTGCAGAACATCCGTCATCAAAAATGTGTTGTTCGTATGTGGTCAGCTCTCCGGGATTAACACAGTCAATATCTACATGATGGTTCGCAAAACTGCTAAATTCGTAAACCTGAAACCCAATAAAAGTTGCACCCATTATTGCGGTGGATATCATCCATATCCTGAAACCCTTCATGTTGTTCTTTGTCAACGCTGCGTATGCTAGTACCATACTCATACTACTCATTAAAAGTACAAAAGTGCTCACTGAGGTGACCGGTATGTCAAATACATCTATCGGCATAGGGCCCTGTAAGCTTTTACCTTGATATACCAAGTATGTAGCTATTAGAGCACCAAAGAACATGCAGTCAGAACCTAGGAATGCCCACATGAGCATTTTCCTGTGGTTAAGACCAGTTGTTGTATCTTCGTGTTCGCCGTGTAATGGGGCTGCGTGTTCCTGTGCCAATTTACAACCTTCCTTAATGAGTGGGATCTTCTTCCGGATCATTTACGGGTTCAAGAGACCATGAATAGACTCCGATAAAGCCTATTATCAATCCGATTACAGCCAAGGCCCAAGGGATTAATAGATCATTGAAGACGACCCCGTATGCCGCAACAAATAGTCCAAGTGCTGTAACGAAAGGCCAATATGAAGGTTGGGGCAGGTGAATTCCATGACCTTCATCCCCTGAACCGNCACTTGCTGGCACTTCTTTATTGNCTCCACCTTGCTTAGTTGCCCACCAATCGTCGAGAGATCGAACGATTGGAATTTCTTTGAAGTTATATTCTGGTGGCGGTGACGGTATAGACCATTCCAAGGTTCTTGCGTCCCATGGATCTGCTGGAGCCGGTTCGCCGTTTTTCCAGTGCCTTCCTATGTTATCTATGACCAGAAGGAATCCGATTATTAATATAAATACTCCCCCTGTGGCTACACCGTTCCAAAATTCCCACCCCATACCTTCGACGTAGGTGTAAATTCTTCGCGGCATTCCATCTAGTCCAACAAAGTGCATTGGGAAGAAAGTCANGTTCTGTCCNACCATTATCAGCCANAAAGAGATCTTGCCTTCACGCTCGNTGTACATTTTTCCCGAATATTTGGGAAACCAGTAGAAAATACCGGACAGAATGGCCATTATTGCCCCGCCAAACAATACGTAATGTATGTGAGCGGGTACAAAATATGTGTCTTGTTGTTGTGCGTCATGGGCCGATACGGCGTGCATAACCCCACTAATGCCACCCAATAGGAACATGGCAATAAATCCCAAAGAATAAAGCATTGGGGTGTTGAGCCTGATTGATCCACCCCATATTGTTCCGATCCAGTTGAAAACTTTTATTCCTGTGGGGACGGCGATCAACATAGTTGTCACTGTGAAAACTGCATTTGNGACAGCCCCAAGCCCAACCGTAAACATATGGTGGCTCCATACCATCCAACCCATAAAGGCTATGATTGCTCCAGCCAAAACTACTGTTTTGTATCCAAACAAAGGCTTTTTGGAGAATGTAGGTAGCACTTCAGAAACAATACCCATCGCTGGAAGGATAAGAATGTACACTTCCGGGTGCCCAAACACCCAGAAAAGATGCTGCCACAAGACAACACTCCCTCCGTTTGCCACATTAAAGAAATTGAACATGAAATACCTGTCAAATGTAAGTTCAATTAATGCAACAGTGATAACTGGGAAGGCTAATACTAAAAGAATTGCTGTGATGAAGCTCATCCAGGTGAATAAGGGCAGGCGCATCATCGTCATCCCCGGAGCTCTCATGTTAATTATCGTCACAATAAAATTAAATGAAGCTGCCAGAGAAGCTATACCTAGTATTTGTAAGCTGATAATCCAAAAGTCGATGCCAGTACCCGGATTCTGGGCAACCGAAGTAAGCGGAGCATATCCAAACCAACCGGCATCTGTAGCACCACCAATCCAACTAAGCTTTAGCATCACGGCTCCACCTAGGAAAGTCCAATAGCTAAAAGCATTTAATCTAGGGAAGGCAACATCACGGGCTCCTATTTGCAGCGGTATAATGAAATTAAAGAAGGCTGCTGAGAGCGGCATAATAGCAAGGAATATCATTGTTGTACCATGCATTGTGAACAGCTGGTTATAGACAGCTGCACTTACAATGTCTAGCTCTGGGCCAGCTAGTTGTAGCCGCATCAGGGTAGCTTCTACGCCTCCTGAAAGAAACATTATAAAAGCAGTTACTCCATACAAAATGCCGATTCTTTTGTGATCGATCGTGGTGATCCAATTCCAGATTCCAGTTGGATGGACTGGCCTCGGTATTGATATTGGAAATGTACTCACTTAGTGGCCTCCAACTCGATTCGGCAGCATAATTTTCTATTCATGACTATTTTAATGACGACAGATAGTGGACTAGTTGAGATATCTGTTCCTCTGTTAACTTTTTATCTGGGTTTGTGTATACCTGAGCACCACTTGACATCAGGTTACCGGGTTTTACCTCAGCAGGATTTTCCAACCAAGTTCTGAGGTTTTTCTGTAAAAGAGCATCATTAACTGAACCATTTTCATCAGAATTTCTCAACATTCCAGCGGCAAGATCCCTTCTCGATCCCACATGAGCCAAATTAGGGCCAACCCTTCCTTTTGAGCCCTTATTTACAATGGTTTTTATAGAATGGCATCCAGTGCATCCTGCACTCTTGAACACTCCGGCACCTTCCTGTACCAGCGGGTCGGATGATTCCAATGCGGGATTGGACTGTGCTTGTAACCAAGACTTGAAGTCGGGTTCAGGCACGGCAATCACTTTAAATTTCATGTTTGCATGTGAGGTGCCACAGTATTCCGCGCACTGCCCGTAATATTCTCCCGGTTCATCAGCTTGAAACCACATGAAATTTCCCTCGGATGGAACCATGTCGGTTTTGCCTGCCAATTTAGGTACCCAGAAACTGTGTATGACATCTACTGATTCTAAATTTATTGCAACTGGGTATCCCACAGGTATATAAACTTCATTTGCAGTAATTATTTCTTTCTCTGAGTTAGTTGGATCTGGATATCTGAATTCAAACCACCATTGATGTCCTATCGCTTCTAAGGTGTGCTCAGGTAGTGTAGTTTTGGGAGCCTCATACATATAAAAAAGTGTCTGAATTGTTGGGACCATGAGAATTATGAGCAAAACAGTAGGTATAGCTGTCCATATAATTTCTAATGTGTGATTTCCGTGTGTCTGGACCGGTATGTCTGATTCGTTTTTAACCTTAAATTTAAAAATTGCATATATCAGTGCTGCTTCAACTAATAGGAAGACTATAAATCCACCTACTAATATCCACCAAAAAACCTCGAGCTGTTCTGACGCAACCGGGCCTCGTGGATCAAAAGTTGATTGGTTGTGGTCAGGGTAGCAACCTGTCAGTAATAAAGTCAGAAGGGCTAGAGAAAGAAAGGCAGCAGTCCTGGGAATTTTGTTAAATCGCATTAATTTTGTGTTGCTAGAGTGCATTTAAAACCTTATGTTAATCTCATTCCAAACCAATTGGAAAATTTATCAAAGTATGGGCACCATCGTCAAGCTGATTGACGTACAAAAATACTGTTTATTTATTTTCATAATAAAATTTGTCATACAGAAATAAAACTTTCGACCACCATAACCACGAAAAGCAGTGCAAGGTAAGCCATGGAATATAAGTATATCGGCATGGCTAGCTCGATGGAGTCCCTGCGTTTTAGTAACCAAGTCGCCCCGATGAAACCTGCGGATAACACAATAGCAGAAATCCCAAAAATAATTCCTAATTCCTCCACGAAATATACCGTTGCAACCAGGAGGGCCAGTAATATCCATGTGTAGACAAATATTTGGGTCTTGGTTGCAGGTACTCCTGAAACCACCGGTAGCATGGGTACGCCTGCGTTAGCGTAATCATCTTTCAATATAAGGGAAAGTGCCCAAAAATGAGGGGGTGTCCAAAAAAACACTATTAGAAATAAGAAAAGTGGAGCAGGGTCCAAAATATTGCCTGTCACCGCTGCCCAGCCGACCACTGGTGGTATGGATCCAGCCGCACCCCCTATCACAATGTTTTGGGGAGTGGTTCTTTTCAGGATCATGGTATAAACAAAAAGATAGAACAGGGTGGCTGATAGTGTAAGCAAGGCGCTTAATAAATTAGCGTAATAGTACAAAAGGCCGAAAGCCATTAAGTTTAGTATGGCCCCAAAAACCAATGCGTTTGCAGGTGCCACTACACCTGATGCCACAGGTCTATTGGTTGTTCTTTTCATCTTTGCATCTATATCTCGATCCCAGAAATGATTTAAAGAATTGGCACCACCGGCAGCTAGACTACCGCCTACCAACACTGCGGTTGCAATCACAGGATCAGGAAATCCGTCTGAAGCTAGAAACAGTCCGCCTAAAGCAGTTATCAACAGCAGGACAATAATTTTCGGTTTTGTTAAAGCTATATAGGAAGAAATCATTCAATCATCTCTTGAATACGCAACATTATTTTGGATTATGCAACTGACCATATATATCGTAGCTATCCATAATAGAGTCGCCAAGGCTAGATGAATAGTCTTTAGTGCAGGATTAAAACCACCCCATACCAAAACGGCCCCGACCACAATTTGTAGAATAATACTATGCATTAAGGCCATGGAGACACGTTTCACAGCTGGTATATGCCCATCGTTTTTGATGAAAGACCAAACAATAAGAGCGGTTATCAAAACCATTAAGCCTGCTATATACCTGTGCCCCATATGGATCGCATACATCGTTCCGTTGGGAAACCAATCACCTCTACACAACGGCCATGTTGAGCAAGCGGAACTGGCTCCAGTTCCAACCATGTAAGATCCGGAGATTATTAAAAGGAAAAGGCCTGCAGAAAGTATCCATAATTTTTTCCTCCAGTGAGGCGTTGTAATTCCCATAGTATTCACGCTTGATGATCTGTTGTTGTAAAAAGCCAACCAGACCATTGCGGTGATGGATCCTATAAGTAATTCAGCAAGCGATAAATGAATTAATCTTATCCACCAGGCTAGTTCAGTAAGGACTGTTATGCCTCCAAGTACTGCAGCACTTAGGACTAAGGCTAAAGCTACCCCGGATAATCGGATGGTAGCTTTCTCTAATTTGAATTTAGTCAAGCACAGAAAGAAAAGGGTAACTACTAAAACCATCAATAAGGATGCATTCAATCTATGAGAGTACTCGACAAGTGTGTGAAATTCGAAGGGAGGGATTATTTGACCATGACAAAGAGGCCAATCGGGGCATCCCAATCCTGATTCACTCGACCTTACATAACCTCCTAAGGTTACTTGGCTAAATGCAGAAATCAAGGTGATTACTGATAGCAACCTGAGGCTATTTTTGGAATGGTTTTTGTGTCTAACTGCCCTTTCCAATAATGAGGTTAACCTCTTTTGATCGGTGTCTAATTTAACAAAACAGCACTATGTGTTTTTTTTCACTTACTAACCGTAGCATATCGATTTTGGGGGGTCAAAAAACCCTTACCTTCCTAATCCTATTTATCGATTTCAATATCTAATGTATATTGTCTAATTTCGTAAAAGGCTTCTAAAATTGATATGAACATCGGGGCGTAGCGCAGTTGGTAGCGCGCCACGTTCGGGACGTGGAGGTCGCTGGTTCGAGTCCAGTCGCCCCGACCAATTCATTAGAAATACTATAAATTTGGAACTTATGAGTAATTCCTATAATGCCAAAAAGTGAGCTCTCTCGATCCAAACTAAGCATCGCATCATGGGTCGTTTATGACATGGGGAACACGTTGTTTTCGGCTGGTATCGTTGGGTTGATTTTTCCACTATGGTTGACCAGAGATATGGGAGGGAATGACGGTACATTTGGGTTTTCACTTTCTATATCGATGGTCATTGTGTTTATCCTTTCCCCAGTTGCCGGCACAATTTCTGATGTTATCAAACGTAAAATGCCATTTTTACTTTTCACTACTTTGGTCGCGATTTTTGCGACAGCGTTAATAGGTGTATTCGACTATGAGGCTTCAATAGTTCTTTTTTGTGCTGCCGTCATTTTGATTCATTTAGCCAATATTTTTTATAACGCGTTGTTGGCAGACATAACTACTGAATCAAATGTTGGATATATTGGAGGGTTGGGGGTTGGGATTGGTTATATAGGTGCTATATTCGCCGTCGTTTGCGGTTTGTTGTTTTATGATTCTGAAGGGCCTGTTTTTTTATTCAAATTAATGGCCCTGTTGATGTTTATTTTGGTCCTACCACTGTTTTTATCAGGGAACTATTTTATAGGAAATACAAAAATTACTGAGTTCCGATCAGTTTTGTTAATGGCCTTAAAGCAGGCTTTTTTGTCTCTATGGCAGGCCAGGAAGAAAAAACCTTGGGCAATGTTTCTCTTTGCTCGTTTTTGGTATTTTTCCAGTATATATGCCGGTTCAGTATTTGCTGTTTTGTATGGGGTTGAAACCGTCGATTTGTCAGAGAGAGAAGTTCAATTAATATTAGCCGTGGGTATTATATTTGGTATCCCGAGTGGTGCCTTTTGGGGATATTTGGTTGACAGGTACGGTTCTTTTTTTAATTTGAAAATTAATGTTATGGCTTGGTTTCTGATATTGGGATTGGCTGCCATTTTGCCAGTCTTTGATCTTCCGGGGGAGCTATGGTGGGCTGTAGGGGTGATGAGTGGTGTATTCATGGCAGGTTTATATGTGTCAGAGAGACCATTCGTACTTTCTATGTCTGCTTCCGATAGGGTCTCGGAATATTTCGCAGTATATAACATGGTCGGTAGACTTGCGGCTATTACAGGACCTTTTGCATGGGGTTACATATCATCAACTTTAGGATGGGGACAAGTGGCCTCAATTACGTGGTTAAGCATATGCTCACTTATAGGATTCCTAATATTGGTCTGTACCAAGCTGGAGTGAATTTAGGGGGATATTACAAGCTCGCTCAAAAGTTTCTTTGTAGACACAATGTGCTTATTCAAGCGCATTTTCTCCGGGGAGATGCCCAATGCCAAACCTAATAATTGGGGCAGGTGGATTATAGGCAAATCTATTTCACGTTTTCTTGCGGATGCTGCATTTGGCTGATACCCATCCAAATTGAGGTGACATAGAGGGCATGGGGTAACCATTGCATCGGCCCCCCGATCTTTGGCATCTATGGTGTGGTTTGCAACCATGTTGACCGAATTTTCTGGGTTTATAGTTAAAATGGGGAAACCACAACACAAAGTTTTGCCTGGAAAATCTACTACTTCAGCTCCTACACTTTCTATAACCAATTCCAATGCTTGTTTGCGACCAGGGTTTTCAGCGAACCCTAATGCTTTAGTAGGTCTAACGATATAGCAACCGTAAAACGGGGCTAATTTCAGCCCGTCAAGTTTGTTTACCAATTTGGATTCAAGGAAATCTATTCCTAAGTCTTCGGCAATTATCCACAATAAATGCTTAGGGTCCGCCGTCCCTTTGTATTCAAGGCCTTCTTCTTGCAAGTCCTCATTAATTGATGCTAAATATTCAGGGTCTGCTAGAAGTCGTTCGTTAGCTTGAGACATGACTCCTTGGCATGTGCTGCATATAGTCATCAAAGGATTCCCGGATTTTTCTGCCATAGCAAAAGTTCGAGCATTAAGGGTGTCGCCAAGCCTAAGGTTTTTTTCCTGTAAAACGCCGGCACCAGTGCAAGAAGCACCCTTCAGGGCCTCCTCATCTAGTTCAATCTCTAGTATTCTGCATACCTCGATAGTGGCGGAATATAATTCTGGGCATGCGCCTCTTGATACACATCCGGGATAAAAAGCATATTTCATTTCTTACTCTCAACCTTTTCAAAAATTCTTCTAACGTTTTCTACTCCCGGTATATTTTTATGGAATATGGGTGGAACCTTACCAGCACGTTGAGATCTAATCGCTAATGGGATTAGCCCTATCATTGCCTTAATATTAAATATACCGAAACTTTTTATCACCAATTTTTTTTCATCAAGCCATCCACTGTGTTTAACAGAGTTATTGAACTCGTTGGCATGCCTAGCTCCGTTGGTATTTGTGTATCCTGCTTCCATCACCTGTTCACGCAATGCCATTATTCTATCCATTGGGGCTACCCCTTTTGGACAAACTTCAACGCACTTCATACATCTCGTACAATCCCATACTCCTCCGTACTCATTAAGAGTCTTGAATCGTTGTTGGGCTGAATCATCTCTCGGATCCCCAACAAACCTGTATGATTTTGCGAGTGCTGCTGGGCCCAGAAAGTTGGAATCGACCTCCATAACGGTGCAGTCTGAGACACAGGCTCCGCAAAGTATGCAAGATACAACTCCTGCCAGATGAAGCATATCCTCATCTGGGGCCAAATACTCTGTTTCGGGCACTTCTCCTTCTGGTTGTAGCCATGGTTCCACTGCTCTGATCTTTTCCCAAAACGGCTGAAAATCTACAACCAGGTCTTTTATTACTGGCAGGTTACCAGCAGGTTCCACGGTTATGGTGTTCCCATCCTCAGATAACACGTCTATGATTTTTGTGTTGCAAGCAAGGCCAGCTTCACCATTAACCCTCACCGCGCAGGATCCACATATTGCACTCCTGCATGAACATCTTAAACTTAATGTTCCGTCAACTTCTTCCCTTATACGGATTAAACCATCAAGGACTGTGGATGAGTCATCCATATCCATTTGGTACTCTTGAAAATGGCTCACTGCATCAGTCGATTCAGGATCATATCGCCTAACGTTAAATTTGACTTCCATTAATTAATATCCTTTTGGTTATTAGTATTGCCTTATTACTGGCTCCCAATCGGTGATGACAACGTCTTTGTAGGATAGTTCCTGTCCTCCATCCTCATCTTGGGAGACCAATATGTGCTTCAACCAGTTTGCATCATCCCTATCTGGCAGGTCAGTTCGTGTATGAGCTCCTCTGCTCTCTGTTCGAGTTGCTGCACTCACAGCTATTGATTCCGCACATTCCAGCATGAAACCTAATTCCAAAGTGAAAAGAAGATTGGTGTTAAAGATACTGCCCTTATCGGCTACATACACATCCTCAGCTCTTTTTTTCACTGATTCAATCTTTTCTATGCCTTCCCGCATACCGCTTTCATCTCGGAACACCCCGAAGTGCTCTTTCATTGCGGTTCCCATATCTAAACGAATTTGTCCAAATGACTCATTTTTATCGTTTGCCAATAATTTTTGGATGTTGTTCTTGTCATCGTCGGCGGCCGAGTCATCTACACTCAAATGTTGTGTGGATTTGACCATTTCAGCTGCGTGTACTCCCGACCTCCTGCCAAAAACAAGGGTATCTAGGAGCGAATTGGCTCCGAGCCTATTACCTCCATGTACACTAACACATGCCACCTCGCCAGCTGCGTACAAACCAGGTACACCAGTTTCACCGTCAACGTTCGCCGCCACCCCTCCCATTTGGTAATGCATTCCGGGCATTATAGGCACCGGCTCCTTGACCATGTCTACGTTGGCGAAATCCATTGCTAATTCACGTATCTGAGATAATCGCTCACTTATGTATTTTTCTCCGAGATGCCGTACGTCAAGTAGCACACACCCATCTAGTCCCCGACCTTCGTTGATTTCAGTCTGTTCACATCTTGAGACCACATCACGGGATGCTAATTCTTTAAATTCTGGTGCATACTTGAGCATGAACCTGTCATTATCAGAATTCAGCAGATATGCACCTTCACCACGAGCAGCCTCACTTATCAAAACCCCGCTACCTTTTAGTGTTGTCGGATGGTATTGCACCATTTCCATATCCATCAATGAAGCGCCGACCCTGTATCCCAGGCTCATTCCGTCACCAGTACATATCAATGCATTCGTACTCGGTTCAAATACCCTACCCAAGCCGCCGGCTGCAAGGATCACTGCTTTAGCACGGACAACCTCGATTCTTCCACTACGAATATCCATCATTACTGCCCCACCGCATTTGCCGTCTCTCACAATTAAAGACAGTACAAACCACTCCTCATATACCAAGGCGCCTGCCTTCAAAATCTGCTCATACAAAACGTGTAAAAGAGCTTGGCCAGTGAAATCTGCTACAAAGAAGGTTCTTGCTTCTCGCTGCCCACCGAAGGCTCTAGTACCAAGCTTTCCATCTTCATCCCTATTGAATATGGCGCCCATGTGCTCCATAGCGATGACCTCACTACCTGCCTCTTGACACATCAGCGCGATCGCGTCTTGATCCCCTAAAAAATCGCTTCCCTTTATGGTGTCGTAAGCATGATCTCGCCAGTCATCCCCCCTATCCGTCAGGGCGGCATTTATCCCACCTTGAGCAGCATTAGAATGGCTTCTCACTGGATGCACTTTGGATACTACTGCAACGTCGGCCCCAAGTTCTTTAGCCGACAAAGCAGCTCTCATACCAGCTAGGCCCGCACCGATTATCAAAATATCGTGGTCAAGCATATTACCTGAATTAACCCCCACATTGCTAATAAAGACTTAATAAGGAAAAGATAGCATAGGACACCTTACGGGACAACAAAATTTTCAGTGGGTTAAGTTATGTCTTCTCATTTGAAAGGAAGGTATCCGGGTACTTGAAATGTAAGTTTTTAGTTTGACCCCTATAGGCATGGAGTGTTAGAATGCAACGTCTTGGAAAAAGGTAAATAGATTTGCTGTGACGGGGAGTAGTAACAGAGGGGTTGTGTGAAAGAGAACCGGACGCTTCTGCTGTAAGTCTGGTACACAACGACTGCGAACTCGCCCCTGAGCGCCTTTCTTGAAAATTAGGAGTCAGTAATGCGATTAATGATGGGAAAACCCAACATTTTCGCATGCTATATTGTGGCTTCCTAACATAAAGTAGGGACAGGCGGTAGCTACGTTATAGCTCAACGAGTGGTCCTGTTGAAGTGTTTTACAGGGCAATTTGGGTGGTACCACGGGAGTGGTTTTTGTTATCCCGTCCCAGTTTAAGGGCGGGATTTATTTTTTTCGAGACCCCAGCCCTTTTAATCGAAATAAGAATTTATTTATTATTTATATGTAGGTTAATTAAGGAAGTGGAATGATAAAGAAAGGGTCACAGATTGTCTGTGAAAGTTTGCTCAGGGAAGGGTGTAACGTTGTTTTCGGAATACCAGGTGGGGCCATTTTGCCTTTATACCAGGCGTTACCAGAATACCCGGAGCTTCGTCATATTTTGACACGGCACGAACAAGGTGCTTCTTTAGCAGCTGACGGATACGCCAGGGTCACCGGTAAACCTGGAGTGGCTTTTGCAACATCAGGTCCAGGGGCTACAAACCTTGTGACAGGAATAGCTTCGGCTCAAATGGATTCTGTCCCACTTGTCATTGTAACTGGACAAGTTAATAGCTGGACTATAGGGTCAGATGCTTTTCAGGAAACTGATATCACGGGGATAACCTTACCTGTGACAAAACACAATTTTTTGGTGATGGATGCCTCAGATATAGCCTCTTCAATCAAAGAAGCATTTTATATTGCAAATACAGGCAGACCTGGCCCGGTATTAGTAGATATACCTAGGGACGTTTTTGTACAGGAAGTTGAATACGAAGAACCAGGAGAGTTGAATTTACCTGGATATAGCCCCAATTTCTCCGGGCACTCCGGTCAAATACGAAAGGCTGCCAATTTGATTAATGAATCAGAAAAACCCGTTATTATTGCGGGTCACGGAGTCATAATATCAAAGGCATATGATGAGCTAAAAGAATTGGCNGAGANGGCNCANATACCTGTNATTACCACCNTNCTCGGNATTAGCTGTTTNCCAGAAGACCANGTNNTATGGACTGGNTGGCCNGGCATGCANGGAATGGCATATTCTAGTNTCNCAATTGAGGAAGCNGATCTCNTTATTGCNNTNGGTATGCGNTTTGATGANCGAATAACTGGNAATCCATCNAAGTTTGCCTTNAATTCNAAAAAGATACATATAGATGTTGATCCTTCNGAAATAGGAAAAAANATTGCAGTNGATGTGCCNATAGTGGGNGATGTNAAAGAAGTTNTNANNCGNATGAATACTCANGTNGTNGCTNCGACCCATCCNNCATGGTTGAAAAGAATAGATGTTTTGAAGNANGANCATCCNTCNTTGGANATACCTGAGACTTCTAAATTANTGGCCCGACAGGTAGTCANAGACNTTTCTGANGAAACNAAAGGNGGNGCNACNATAGTGACAGGTGTTGGCCAACATCAGATGTGGGCTGCACAACATTANCGATTCAAAAAACCTTGCACATTNCTNACNTCNGGTGGTTCAGGAACNATGGGGTATGAAGTACCTGCTGCTATGGGNGCACAGGTTGCNGACCCTNATTCTACCGTTTGGTCTATNGCTGGTGANGGCGGNTTCCAAATGACACTTTGCGAATTAGCAACCATCGCNGAAAATAAGCTNCCANTNAAATTTGCNATATTGAACAATGGNTTTTTGGGNATGGTNAGGCAATGGCAAGAAATATTNTTNGATAGTTCATATGTNTCNACNGCCTACACNGGTAATCCTGANTTTGTTCGNTTGGCCGAGGCNTATGGTATAAAAGGCATCAGGGTNACNGATAAAACACAGGTNAAAACGGCAATTGCTGANGCNATGGCNCANGACGGNCCNGTGTTGGTTGANTTNATAGTGGAACANGANGANAACGTATACCCNATGATTCCATCAGGCATGACNGTNTANGACATGATAGAGGAGCCNNTNTCNGAGAANGTGACAACTTGAAATCGTCAGANAAACACACNATAACGGCATTGGTTGAGGATCGTGCCGGNGTCCTAAACCGNATATCTAGTATGTTCAGNAGACGNGGTTACAANATATCAAGTNTGGCNGTNGGGAAGAGNGAATCNGCNGGNTTNTCNAGAATGACNTTCGTNGTTGATGGGGATGCTAAGACAGTNGAAATGGTTGTTAAAAACNTNCACAANTTNGTNGAAGTCATTAAAGTAGCCGATATATCTGAAGANAANGCNGTGTCGAGNGAGTTAGCCTTNATAAGGGTNAAATGCGATGTTGCGACTCGTAGNGAAATNATGCAGATNGTCGATATATTTAGGGCTAAGATAGTAGANGTCTCCCAGGATACCTTGATNGTTGANGTAACGGGTAATGANGANAAAGTTAATTCCCTTGTAGATTTACTGGATACTTTTGGGGTTTTTGAGGTGATGAGAACTGGCACAGTGGCNATGAGTAGAGGGGCNTCCTTNGAGCAAGATAAGNCTGNGNANAGCCCAAGAATTTTAGAGAATGCATCTTAAANANAGAATANTNTACTAGGAGAANTTANATGGCGAAAATGTATTANGAATCNGATGCAGACATGAGTCTGTTAGANGGNAAAACNGTNGGTATTATTGGGTACGGTAGTCAGGGTCATGCNCATGCGTTAAACCTGAAGGATTCTGGGGTAGATGTANGNGTAGGNNTGTACGAAGGTAGTAANAGTTGGNCNAAGGCAGAATCGGAAGGNCTAAAGGTNGCCACNGTTGCAGAGGNNNCTGCCCANTCAGACNTTATTATGNTANTGATTCCTGATCATCTNCAGGCTTCGGTTTACNANGAATCCATATTGCCNCACCTNNTGCCNGGNAANACTTTNATGTTTGCTCATGGNTTTAATATNCATTANGACGCGATAAATCCACCNGATAATGTNGACGTNTCCATGGTTGCNCCTAAAGCACCTGGGCATAGGATGAGGGAAGTTTATACNAAAGACTCTGGGGTGCCTGGGNTACTTGCGATTCANCAAGATTCAACTGGGGNTGCNCATGCNNTGGGTTTGGCTTATGCAAGAGGNGTNGGNTGNACTNGGGCNGGGGTNCTNGANACTACNTTTAAAGAAGAGACAGAGACAGANCTTTTNGGGGANCAAGCTGTTTTGTGTGGNGGNGTTGCNGCCTTGGTAAAGGCTGCNTTTGAGACTTTGATNGANGCGGGNTATCAACCNGAATCCGCTTATTTNGAATGTATGCACGANTTGAAACTNATAGTGGATTTNTTCTATCAAGGCGGNATGGAATACATGAGNTATTCNGTGAGTGATACNGCTGAATANGGAGATTACACNAGNGGACCNGTNGTAGTAGANGANAANGTGAAAAANAANATGCGAAAAGTACTGGACCAAATNCAAGATGGTACNTTTGCNAAAGAATGGATNACAGAAAATGATGAGGGNAGGCCAACATTNAATAGGNTNCGGNAGGAAAATGCCGNTCATCAGATAGAAGANGTGGGNAAAGAGCTNAGNGGTATGATGTCCTTTCTCTCTGANTCAGANTAGGANTGGTTCNATATATGAATAATATGAAATGTAAGTTGATAGACGAGGTATCCTACGTAGTTCGCCATGTTGATTTGGTCTTGGCAAGGCTGAATCTGGCGGACTACGGAATCCTGCGAATTTGCAATTGCAATNAAGGCAGATAAATCTTTAGTAATCCTAGATTAATAAAAGGAGACCGAAATGTCCCAAGAGAAAGTCATTATTTTTGATACTACCCTGAGAGACGGAGAACAGTCAGCTGGTATAGGGCTTACTACCCAAGAGAAACTAGAAATTGCAAAGCAATTGGAAAGGTTAGGAGTTGATGTTATAGAGGCCGGATTCGCGGCGGCATCGCCAGGAGACCTAGAGGCAGTTCAGAAAATCGCCTCAGAGGTCAGAACTCCCAAAATAGCTTCTCTTGCAAGGTGTTACATAGACGATGTAGATAAGGCCTGGGAAGGAGTCAAAGGAGCAGCCAGACCTCGTCTTCATGTCTTTATTAGCAGCTCTGATATACAGATAATGAATCAATTGCGCAAGAACCCAGAGGAAGTCCTTGATATTGCTGTGGCCTCTGTTGAGAGGGCGAAAACCTATTGTGACGATGTGGAATTTTCTCCCATGGATGCAACTCGCACTGAACCCGAGTATTTGTATCACATGCTGGAAGCGGTCATAAATGCGGGTGCTACCACAGTTAACATAGCGGATACTGTCGGATACATTATTCCGTCAGAATTTGCAGAAAGAATCGAAGANATTAAAAAGAATGTACCGAACATAGACAAAGCNGTATTGAGTGTTCACTGNCATAATGATCTTGGCCTTTCTGTAGCGAATAGTTTGGCTGCAGTGAGGGCAGGTGTCAGGCAGGTCGAAGGGTGCATCAACGGTCTTGGCGAACGAGCAGGAAATGCATCGCTTGAAGAGATTATTATGGCCATTGAGACGAGAAATGATTTTTTTGATGTCTCAACAAATATAGATACTACCCAGATATATAGAACTAGTAGATTGGTGAGTGACATCACTGGTTTTCCAGTACAACCAAACAAGGCGATAGTGGGAGCTAACGCATTCCGACACGCCTCCGGTATTCATCAGGATGGTGTTTTGAAGGATAGTAGTACCTTCGAAATTATGGATCCTAAATCCATAGGATGGCCTAGTAANTCATTTGTCTTAGGGAAACTGAGCGGCCGGGCCGGCCTGAGGGCTAGGTTAGAAGAACTTGGGTTTCATTTGCAACAAGAGGAACTCAACGAGGTTTTTGAATCATTTAAACAGTTAGCCGACCGTAAAAGAGAGGTCACAGACCAAGACCTTGAGACTCTACTTTCAAACAGCCGTAGAACTGCGGATATTCCAATTGTATATGCTCTTGAACATGTCCAAGTATCTACTGGTGATCATGGTGTACCGACAGCNACAGTGAAAATCANGAACCCAGAGGGGGAGGAAATCACAGATGCTGCTACAGGTACAGGGCCTGTTGACGCGGTCTATATGGCTATAAATAGGGTGATAGGGATAGAGAATAGGCTCACTGAATTTCGAGTAGATTCGGTTACGGAAGGAATTGATGCCATCGGAGATGTGACTATCCGGATAGAACTTCAGGGTGACACTTTTGTAGGAAGAGGTAGCGACACAGACATTATAGTCGCAAGTGCTAAAGCTTACATGAATGCTTTAAATCGGGCTCTGGCAGCTAATCCTAACGTGGGGTAATTCAAAAACTCTTATTTTCATACTAAGAAAAATCAAATTCCTAAAACCAACAATGGAGTGTTAAATGGTAGCTAAAACCATGTTTGATAAGATATGGGAGGCTCATCTGGTAAAGGAAGTAGAAGGTCAACCTTCGCTCCTATATATNGANCTTCATCTTGTTCACGAGGTTACTTCACCTCAAGCTTTTGAAGGGCTCAGAATGGCCGGAAGACCTGTAAGGCGACCAGATTTGACGGTTGCGGTGGCTGACCATAACACTCCGACGTGGGATCTTTCTCTTCCTATAACAGATNCGATCGCCAAGCAACAGTTGGATGCTCTCACTCAAAACTGTGAAGAATTTGGAGTGACTCTTCACGATAGATTTAGTCCTTTGCAGGGTATTGTTCATGTTATAGGGCCAGAGCAAGGGCATACTCAACCCGGCAAGACAATCGTGTGTGGTGATAGCCACACTTCGACACATGGTGCTTTCGGAGCATTTGCTATAGGCATAGGTACATCCGAAGTTGAACACGTGTTGGCCACACAGACACTTAGACAGTTCAAACCAAAAACCATGGAGGTGAGAGTCGAGGGACNTTTGCCGCCAGGAGTTTCCGCAAAAGATGTCGTNCTAAGCATAATTGGAGAAATTGGAACAGCAGGCGCGACCGGTCATGTAATCGAATATACAGGAGAAGGCATAACCTCTCTGTCCATGGAAGGCCGGATGACTGTGTGTAATATGAGCATTGAAGCTGGCGCGAGGGCCGGNATGGTAGCNCCTGATCAAGTCACATTCGATTATATGAGAGGAAGGGATAATGTTCCTCAAGGTGAAGATTTTGAAAAGGCGGTAAGCGAGTGGATGAAACTTTCTACCGATGACGGAGCCGGATATGACAGGGTGGTCATTATTAAGTCTAAGGATCTAGAGCCCCATGTCAGTTGGGGTACCAATCCGGGAATGGTAATTCCGATATCATCCCGAATACCAAAGCCCAGTGACTATTCTGATGAAGGAGAAAGAGAGTCTGTAGAAAGAGCTTTAACTTACATGGACCTGGAACCTGGGACCAGAATACAAGATGTCCCAGTAGATCGTATTTTTATCGGTTCCTGTACTAATTCAAGAATAGAAGACTTACGGGCGGCCGCGCGGGTAGCNGAAGGGAAAAAGGTTAATGATAGCGTTTATGCTATGGTCGTGCCTGGTTCTAATGCCATAAAACGCCAAGCGGAAGATGAGGGACTTGACACAATATTCACGGAGGCCGGGTTTGATTGGAGAGAGGCTGGTTGCTCTATGTGTCTGGGGATGAACCCTGACATATTACAACCAGGGGAAAGGTGTGCTTCCACTTCAAACAGAAACTTTGAAGGAAGACAAGGTAGGGGAGGCAGAACGCATTTGGTTAGCCCAGAAATGGCAGCAGCGGCAGCGATAGCAGGACATTTCGTTGATATNCGTGAATGGTAAATAAAAGAGCAAGGAAGAACTACAATGGAACCTTTCGTATCCCTAAATGCAAAATTAGCTCCTCTCAACAGAGTCAATGTAGATACTGATCAAATTATTCCTAAGCAATTTTTAAAACGTGTTGAGAGAACAGGATTTGGTCAATTTTTGTTCAATGATTGGAGGCTTAATCCCGACGGTTCTGAGAACAAAGATTTTATTCTGAATCAAGAAGGGTATCGTGCTGCTGAAATACTAGTGAGTGGAAGAAATTTCGGATCTGGTTCCTCTCGTGAGCACGCTCCATGGGCTCTCCAAGACTACGGATTTAAATGTATCATAGCTCCCAGTTTCGGGGACATATTTTTTAGCAACTGTTTCCAAAATGGTGTTTTGCCAGTAGTTTTACCTGAAGATACAGTGGCTAAAATAATTGAGAATTCACAAAACGATCCAGAATATAGAATAAATATAGATTTGGAATCACAACGGGTATGGGATGAAAATGAGGAAGTGGTGGCTGAGTTTTCTATTGAACCATTTAGACGTCATTGTATGTTGAACGGATTAGATGACATAGGTCTTACCCTGGAAGACGAGACAGATATATCTATATTTGAATCTGGACGTTCAAAAGAGGGCGGGGTTTTAAGTATCTAGCTACATTTTGCTGGTAAATTTCTAGGTCCGCCTGATGCTTTTGATTCGGTCTGTGATTGAGTGCTGAAGAAGATTCAATTCTCTGGTTACTGTACTTCTGAAATATGAACTGTATTCACCGATATCTTTAAATTTTTTGTACCGGTCCCGCAGCCTTTTTCTGGTCGAGTTGGTTTGCACTTCAAACAATTGTTGTAATAATGCTCTTTTGAGCAGCCTTGATGATTCATGATGATCGGTGTGTGCGCCGCCATCAGGTTCTGAAACAATTACGTCTACTATCCCAAGGGCTTTACAATCTGCAGCTGTGAGTTTCAGCGACTCGGCCGCTTCATTGGCCCTGCTTTTGTCTCTATATATTAGATTTGCAGCCTCTTCAGGGGATATGGCTGAAAAAATAGCATTTTCCAGCATTATTACCCTGTCGGCGATTCCTAATGAAAGAGCCCCTCCGCTTCCACCTTCGCCAATCACAACTGCGATAGTAGGTGCCTTTTGATCAGCAAAAAGAGACATTGTCGTTGCGATAGAATGAGCAAGTCCTCGATTTTCTGCTTCTAGAGATGTATTTGCTCCAGGTGTATCGATTAACGATATTATTGGCAAATTGAACTTTCGGGCAATTTTAATAGCTCTCTGGCATTTTCGGAANCCCTCTGGCAGTATTCTTAATACTTCTCCTGACACTGGGTCTTTTGAACGATTTTGACCAATAACAACAATGGTNTGACCTCCCAATTGTCCAATCCCACAGCTTATTGCTGGGTCATCAGAATATTGTTTATCTCCATGTATTTCCACAAAATTATCCAGCATACGTGCCATATGATCCAAAGAGGTAGGCCGTGATGTATGACGAGCTAGTTGAACAGAATGCCAGGCCAAATTTTTCGGAATATCAACAGCAATTTCACCACTTCTATTCGTTCTGTTTAAGGTAAATTCCTTTTGAAGGAGATCTAATATGACAGAGACGACTTCTCTTAATTCCGTTCGGGAAGCAATAGCATCAATTAACCCGTGGTCGAGATGTGACTCAGAGGTTTGTTGGTCAAAGCTGGTTGAATTACCGTCAATTTGAGTTATACCTATAGGGTTGTATCCCAGAATGGCCCCTGGTTCAGCAATTGTTATATCGGCTAAATTGGCGAAGCTGGCGAAAGCCTGCCCTGTAGATGGATTTGAGAAAATAGAGATAAACGGTAGCCCTTTCGCGTTATGCCTGTTGACGGCAATCGTGGTTTTGGCCATCTGCATCAATGACAAAACCCCTTCTTGGATTCGAGATCCTCCTCCCGATACAACGGCTAGCAAAGGCAATTTTTTCTTTTCGGCCATTTCTATTGCAAGAGATATCTTCTGTCCTACGGCACATCCCATGGACCCTCCCATAAATCCAAAATCGAATGAGATTATCATGCAAAGCATCCCATCGATGCTGCAGGTGCCAGTCAAAACAGCCTCGGTGATTCCAGTTCTCTTTTGATCTTTGTACAGGGTTTCTTTGTATGGAGCCGAAGATGTGAAGGAAATAGGGTCGACAGATACCAAGTTTCTGTTAATTTCTTTAAATGATTCAAAATCAACTATAGAATTGACCCTGTCTTTAGCACTCATGTTGTAATGAAAGCCACAGGTATCACATATTTTATACCTTTGGTAAACATCTGATTTATTCAGGTCAGAACTGCACATCAAACAGTATTTGTTCTCGTCCTGAACTGTTAGGTCGGATTCATTCCTATTCAATAATCTGGACATCATACTTGAAAAATTACTAACCATAATGCAGTAATATTACTTTAGTAAGAAAGTAATATCTATTGTTAGGATGAAGAAATCACATCTCTTGATTTGGAACCATCACTAGGACCCACAACACCCATATCCTCTAATTCATCCATGAGGCGTGCCGCCCTAGGATATCCAATCCTAAGTCTCCGTTGAAGTAGGGAGGTGGACATTTTAGTNTATTTCTGGGCAAGGGCCATTGCTTTTTCAAACAACTCGTCTTGAGTGTTTGCCCCACCGGTATCGGAAACTGNTATAGTGTCAGAGTTTTCATCGCTGATGATGTTTAGATCAATTTCTTCTTTGTACCCCCGCGGTGTGCTTGACCAATGATGAACTATATCTCCAATCTCATCGTCTCCTATGAAAACATTTTGAACTCTTGCAGGTCTTGTGGCATCTATCGGCTGATAGAGCATGTCGCCTCGCCCTAATAATCGTTCCGCTCCCATCGTGTCGAGGATGGTCCGGGAATCTATTTGAGAAGTTACAGCGAAGCTGATTCTGCTTGGGAAGTTGGCCTTTATTAGTCCGGTTATTACATCGACAGAGGGTCGTTGGGTTGCGACTATCAAATGAATTCCTGTGGCCCTACCTAATTGTGCNAATCGGCAGATACATTGTTCTATATCGAANGCAGCGGTCATCATCAAATCAGCCAGTTCNTCTATGGCAACGACGATGTAAGGCATTTTCACACCGCCTTTGCTGTTAAACGAAGCTATATTGCGTACCCCAGTTTCCTCCATACGCCGATACCTATTCATCATTTCTTGGATCAATCCCTTGAGGATTCCCACAACCTTATCAGTTTCTACTATGACGGGAGTCATTAGATGAGGGATACCGTTATATGGAGTTAGTTCTACTCTTTTTGGGTCTATGAGAAGCATCTGCATTTCTGAAGGGTCTTTTTCCATAATCAGACCGGTTATTATTGCGTTGATGCAAACACTTTTGCCACTTCCAGTGGCTCCTGCGATTAACAAATGAGGCATCTTAGATAGATCAAAGGAAACTTCTTCTCCATCAGAACCTTTTCCAAGAGCTACAGGTAATTGACTTTTTTTTGCCAATGAGGTGTAAGGCGTACTTTCCATNACATTTTTTAATGCCACGAGACTTGGGGTATGGTTGGGTACTTCGATACCTAACAGAGATTCCCCCATCACGGGAGTTTCGATTCTAAGACTAGGGGTTTTTAGAGCTAATGATAAATCCTTTTCCCTACGCAGAATGTTATCTACACTGACCCGAGTTTTTTCTTCCTGTTGCACCATAACAGGTTTCCCATTTGTATCTATTTCAAGGTTTCCATCCTCGTCTCTAGATTTAACCCTCTTTACTTTTCTGACCCATCCAGGTTGAATTCCGTACATGGTTACAGTTGGGCCAGGCCTGACTTTTTCTACTGCTACTTCTATTTTGTAGTCGGCGAATGTGTTTTTNATGATATCGGCAGTCTCGCATATTTCTTCTTTACTGATNCCGCCTTCTGATATCCCAGAAAGAAGTTTCATATCTGGAAGCATCCAAGAAGTTGACACACTGGNCGAATTTGGGAGCGGATTATTTAACTTTTTGTCCTTCCGTGCATCTGGATCCACCTCGAATTCGACCAGATTATTAGTTTGTGAGTCTGTTTTAAGCGATCGACCTTCTTTAGGGGTAGGCTTGGACCAGTATTTATTGAATTTATTGGATTCGGTGGTAGCACTTTTTGTATTTATCAGATCTGGTTCTGCCTGCACGGATTCTAGGACTGTTTCATTTACAGCGGCAGTAGATCTTTCTTCGGCTCCGGTTAGTTGATTTATAGTGACATTGGATGAAGAAATATAACTAGAAAGAAGGTCATCGGCAGTAGGTGGCGGATTCGATAGGATTGGGTCCACAATTGCTGTTTCAGCCAGAGGGNTTTNCATGCTGGGGTTTTTCGCCACCCGCGNATTGTTGATAATTTGGCTCTCNTTTATATGGGGAGTAAGAACTTCAGGGGGCATGGGTACAAAGACGTTGGAGTCTTTTTCCCCAGACAGGTTCTTTGNAGGCTTTTTATTGANNATGCTTNAATATACGAATTTCAAAGCCAATCCTAATGACCAAATGAACAGTATCACGATCTGCCAGGATTTGATTGAAATNGATGGTTTGATTATTACTGACCCAGCATAGAATAATAAAAATACTCTCAACCAGCCCATTAACATGTTCCCACCAATTATGTGAAGGCCAATCTCTCCACCGATTGAGCCTCTTCCGATATTTGAAATTATTTCAAATTGAGTAAAATGAATGAAACTTATGGCTCCCCACAAAGATCCACTTATTAGTAAGGAACCCATAATTTCTCTGGGATAATTCGAGCCTACACGCTTAATTTTTTNTANACCGGACACAATACCAATAGCAATTAACCAAAGGCATGGCAAAACAATCCCAAGTCCAGTCCATTCGACGAAGGAGTTTATGTAACCAATCATGAAGCTAGGTATTAGCGGTTCAAAAAATGCGGTTGCAATTATTGAACTGGCACATACGGCTGCAATGGCAACCCAAAAGAAAATAACAGGAGGATGAAAAGGGATCATTCTAGGTTGAGTACTATCAATATTTTCGTTCATATTATACCTGTGCCGGGTGTCTAGACAGGAAGGAGAGCAAATAAATTATGTAATTTAGTCTAGTAAAATATAGGCAGTTTATGCTAGCAGAGTTTGCACTAATTTATCGGGGTTTTGGCGTTCCTGAACCATCGATATATATGGTTCCNGAGTGAACTTTGTTCCCGAGTGTCGCTTTGCTGTCTGTGAATTCCACAGTATCGCCATCTTCAATCAAAAAAACATTTTCATGTTCTACGCCACTTTTTTCTGCGATTTTTGCATGAGCCACTAAGTGTCTTGTTTCCCCATGGATGGGTATGAAATATTTTGGTTTAACAAGCTCTATCATACGCCTTAAATCTTCTCTACTGCCGTGCCCATGGACGTGAACAAGGGATATGGTTTGATATATTACCTGCCCTCCCTGTCGGAACAAATTATTTATCATATGGGAATATTTAACTTCATTTCCGGGGATCGGAGATGAAGATATAACTATGGTATCCCCGTTTTTTATTGATACATCACTATGCTCGCTCCGGGAAATCAAACCCATGGCAGAACTGCTTTCACCTTGGGCACCGGTTGTTATAAGCAAAACTTTGTGATCGGGCAATTTTTTCGAGTCTTTTAAGGGTATAACTGTGTTTTGGGGATCAGTTACATAGCCCAAATCGAGAGCGACTTTAAGATTTCTATTCATGCTTCTACCTACCACCGATACTTTACGACCGAGTAACGAGGAAATAGTGATGATTTGTTGAATTCTAGAAAGTAAGGANGAAAATGTTGCAATTAANACTCTACCTTCTGATTGGGAAATTATTTGGTTTAATTTTTCCTCCAATGTAGATTCGGAATCTGTAAAACCCTCCTTTTCAGCGTAGGTCGAGTCCGAACATAAAATCAGATTGGTATTTGAAGATAAACTTGATAAATATTCAAGATCAACGGGACTGCCAAGTGTCGGGTTATCGTCGAACTTAAAATCTCCCGTATGAACTAATAAACCCACAGGGCTTTTTATGGCTATGCCGGCGGCGTCTGGAATTGAATGGCATACTGGAAAGAATTCAAATTCGAAGCACCCTAGAGAATATGACCTATAAAAATTTATCGCGTGTAAGTCATATTGTTTGTTATTGCCGAGTTTGAATTTGATAAATTCTCTAGTTAATTTGCTTGAATATACAGGCACATTAAAGTTACTTAGAAAATGTGGTAAACCACCAATGTGATCTTCATGTCCATGAGTGATTANTACACCCAAAATCATATTTTTTCTTTCGTTTAAATAGGTTGTATCTGATATACCGAAACTGTATATTGGCTTAATTTCNGAAGGAAATGCTATGCCGGCATCAATTATTAANATCTGACCATCATATTCAATGGCCATCATGTTTTTNCCGATTTCGCCAAGGCCTCCAAGTGGTATTACTTTCAATCTTTTGTTATTCAAAATGACCATCGAATAAACTTAGTTGAGTGGCATCAGCCATTTGCGATTGCTCGGANGCGGATGACTCATTTATATTGATCAAGGANGTAATCTTTTGAAAATCTTGTAGCAGTTTGGGTTTCAGGCCGGGATTATAGAGAGCCGCTGCTGGATGATACACNGGCAATATCTTAATACCGTTCCACTCACGGACAATTCCTCTAGCTTTACTCAATGTTATGCCCGGAAAGAAATTTGAAAAAGAAAATCTTCCCAGCGTGATTATTANNGATGGTTGAATCAGTGAAATTTGCNGGGCNAGATATGGTTCGCATGAATCTATTTCGGTTTGTTGCGGGTCTCTATTGCTAGGTGGTCGGCACTTGAGCATATTCGTTATGTATATTTGGGATCTTTCTATACCGACCGAGCTAAGGAGCTCATTTAACAAATTTCCAGCCCTACCAGCGAAAGGCCTACCTGTTTTGTCCTCGTTAGAACCAGGGGCTTCTCCTACCACCATAACCTGTGCATTATAATCACCTTCGCCAGGCACAGTGCGGTTTCTTGATTTTGATAAGCTACATTTGTCGCATCGAGAGATTGTCTGCTCCAAGGCAGTAATCGTGATTGGTTCTAGGTTACTCAATTGGCCATTTCACCTTGTTTTGTTGAAGTGCTTCTTATATTAACTTATATTTCTTATATCTAGACTTGTTTTGCCATATATTAGAAATGATAGTAACTCTTTTATGGATTTAGTTTATGTTAAGAAAAGCCGGGATCATAGGATACCCATTAGGACACTCAATATCACCGCATTTCCAAAATGCAGCTTTTGAATTTTCAGGCATAAAGGCATCCTACAAAGCTTGGTCAACCGAGCCCAAAGACTTAGCTGACAAAGTGAACGCTTTGAGAGGCACTTCTTTTATGGGTGCGAATGTAACCATTCCCTATAAAGAAGCTGTCATAGAGTTACTGGATGAAATAGATGATTGGGCAGAGAAGGTGGGTTCAGTCAACACCATAGTTAATGATTGTGGCACTTTGATTGGATACAACACTGACACAGCGGGATTTATTCAGGCTATTTCAGAATATGGAAATTATGATCCCTCAGGAGAAGCTGTGTTGTTAATAGGAGCAGGAGGAGCCGCCAGGGCTGCAGCCCATGCATTAGTGGGAAGTAAAGTAGGTTCTCTAGTGATCGCCAATAGGACCTACCATAGGGCTGAAAGATTAGCGTCTGAATTTCCTGAAAAAGACAAAGTTAGTCCAATATTATTAAATGGCCCCNGTTTTTTTAANGCTGTAGATTCGGCATCCCTGATNGTTAATTCAACCTCNGTNGGGATGAAACATACCTCAGNTGAAGACAGTAATTTACTAGAGGGTATTTGTGTCAAAACTAGTGTGTTAGTAAATGATATGGTTTACAACCCACTTGAAACCCCTATGTTGATACATGCAGCGGAAACGGGAGCTAGGATATTGACAGGCCTACCGATGCTTGTTCTACAGGGAGCGGCTTCTTTTAATCTGTGGACAGGTAGAGAAGCACCAGTCGATGTGATGTTTTTGGCTGCCCAAGAAGCGTTGGCAGATTAATTCAAATGTTTGGTCTGATCCTTCAGTGACTGCAATTTGATCAATGCTTCCAATGGGGTCATGGCATCTATATCAGTGTTCGACAGTTCCTCTTCNAGCCAATTACGGTGAGCAAACATCTGTGTTTGGAATGGTTTTTCGGCGCTTTCATTCAATGTGGATGCAATTGAATTTTTATTATTTTCAAGCATTGCTAATATTTCCCATGCCCTTCCTACGATTTTCGGCGGGAGGCCAGCCAATTTGGCTACATGAACCCCATAACTTTTATCTGCTCCCCCAGGCAGCAATTGTCTTAAGAACACTATTTCACCATTTACATCAGAAACGGCCACGTGCAAGTTAGTTATTCTTTCAAGATGCTTGGATAATTCGGTCATTTCATGGTAGTGAGTAGCGAATAATGTTTTACATCGTAATGTTTTTTCTTCATGAATAAACTCCGTTACTGCCTGAGCTATTGCAAGTCCATCATATGTGCTAGTACCCCGACCAATTTCGTCAAGAATAATCAAAGATTTCTCAGTTGCTTGGTTTAATATGGATGCTGTCTCTAGCATTTCTACCATGAAAGTTGATTGGCCTTTTGTAAGATCATCCTGCAGACCNACCCTTGTAAATATTCTGTCTACAATTCCTATTGTGGCAGATTCAGCNGGTATGAAACTGCCGATTTGAGCCATCAATGTNAGAATACCAACTTGNCGAAGGTAGGTGGATTTACCAGACATATTT
Organism: Dehalococcoidia bacterium; assembly: GCA_002708495.1. Taxonomy (GTDB): domain Bacteria; phylum Chloroflexota; class Dehalococcoidia; order Lucifugimonadales; family UBA826; genus UBA11996. The sequence continues at coordinate 39,972 of PAON01000059.1, forward strand.
GGGCCGGTTANCAGNAATATTTGNTTGAATNTNNTCGANANATTTGTATCGTTAGGCACAAANTCNCCAGGACCCACNATTTGTTCTATTACNGGATGTCTGCCTGATTTGATATCNATTGTGTCNGAGTTATTAAGAATNGGTTTNATGTAATTACGNTCCGANGCAATTCTTGATAGNGAATANAACANATCCATGAGTGAAATNGCATATGATGTTTTCAGTANTGCTTCTAGNTGNATAGATATATNNGAACAAATCTNTTCAAATAATCTTTTNTCNANTTCTTCTATTTTTGAACNTGNGTTGAGTATGANTNNNTCATANTNTTTCATTTCTGGNGTGATGTATCNTTCACCTCCCACTANGGTTTGNCGNCGNACATAANCNGNGGGGACTNGGGAGNTATATGATTTGCTCACTTCAAGGTAATANCCGAANACCNTGTTATANCCAATTTTNAACGATTTAATNCCNGTNTNNTCTCTTTCNCGAGATTCNATGTTAGCCATGTTAGCTTTGGCTNNGGTAGATTCTTGCTTTAATAAATCCAANGTCCTNGAGAAACCAGNNTTGATNGTTCTTCCTTCCCCTACANNTGGAGGAGNTTCNGGTTCAATNGATTTTTTAATNAATTCATATGGGATTGAATTATCACTAAATTCATTGAGAACCCAAAAAGTTTCTTCGTTTTCGATTTGCTTGCCTGCTATGGAAATAAGTTCAGGTATAACTCCCAAACTGTTACCTAGACCGGTTAGATCCCTTGGCCCCGCTGTACCCATTTTTACCTTTGTTGCAAGGCGCTCAATATCCGATATGGAAGTTAAAATTTTTGCGATTTGATTCCTTCGTATCGGGTCTTTCATAAACCATTCTATGGCTTTCTGTCTTTCCTCAAGTAAGTCTAATTTTAGAAGAGGTTGTCCTAGCCATTTTCGGAGTAGTCTTCCTCCCATTGGTGTTTGGGTTTTATCTAATGTTGAGTACAAAGAAGATTCTTGAGAATTCTCTCTACCACTTGAAAAAATTTCCAAATTACGACTCGTTTGTTCATCAAGAGACATAAATGGTTGTGTGGAATATGTTTTCAATGTGGGAATGGTTTTTAATGCGGACCGTTGATGTGTTTTCAAATACTCAATAATTTGAGCTGCTGCTTCGATTCCAAGGGTGAGTTTGTCGCAGCCAAACGATTCCAGCGAAGCCACTTTGAAGTTTTGTTCGACTATTTTGCGAGAGTTATTAGCAATGCTCCTTTCTTCATCTAGCAAAGTAATATGAGCATTTATGTTCTCAGAAATGTGCCCTGGCAAAGGCTTAGATAATATTACTTCCCTCGGGTTTATCCTATTTATTTCAGTGGTTAAATCTTCAATTTGTATCTCGGTTGTCAGGAATTCTGTTGTTGTAATGTCTACATAGGCAACCCCTACGGAATGGTCTTTGATAACTATCGAGGCAAGATAGTTGTTGACATTTTTTTCTAAAAGCTGATCTTCCGTTATTGTGCCTGGAGTCACAATTCGAACCACTTCCCTGTCAACGATACCTTTTGAGGCACTTGGATCGCTAATTTGTTCACAAATTGCGATTCGGTGTCCTTTGGAGATCAATTTGGATAGATAACCGTCGAGAGAATGATATGGAATCCCGGCTAAGGGAACTTTCTCACCTTTCCCCATTTCCCTGGAGGTTAAAGCGATTTCAAGATCTTTCGCAACCACTTTGGCGTCATCGTCAAAGGTTTCGTAGAAATCCCCCATCCTGAAGAGCAGAATATCGTTTGGGTGATTTGATTTGATGTCCAAATATTGTTGTCGAGCCGGGGTCGCCATAGAGAATACGTCCATATGAGGATGCACAGCATTTTAACTAAAAAATCAAAGTAAAGATATTTATATTATCGAAAGTCCGACTAATGAGTTAACTTTAACTCTGGTCTAATCATCTTTCCAGAATCTTTCTTCTAAGAATTCATATCCATCGCCAGTTACTTTTTCCTTTACATCTTCAATCATTCCTGGGTGGCCACAGGCATAAATCATTGTATCGGTAATTGTAAGATTGAATTGGTCAAGTTTATCTTTCACGATATTGTTTACTCTTCCGGTGTCACCAGACCAAGTGGAATTTCTGTCTTCATCGGGCCGGCTGATTGTGGGAACAAAAGTTACCAAGGAAGGATTTGAATCACTTAAATTTTCGAACTCCTTGTCGTATACAAACTCATCTGTATAACTGGCCCCTTCTAGGACGTAAAAGTGATGCCCGCTTCGGTTTTGCTTAAGGTAGTCTCGTATGAAGCTAACGTAGGGAACCACACCAGTAACTGTAGAAACTAGAAACTGATTTTCCATCTCTTCTTTGAATGT
>PAON01000060.1:0-14514 GCA_002708495.1 Dehalococcoidia bacterium
ATCAACCACATACGCACACCGATCCCGCGTGTATGTGACTCAAATGGACTGGAGTGGACACATTTGGATCACATTATGCTCACAGTGATCTGATCGAAAAGGGACCCATAATCCCTAGAGATCAATCCGAGATTTCAGTGGAACGATCCACCGGGCCCGGTCCTGTTACTAGGGCTCATCGACAAACAATCAATTGATCACAGGCCCATCCTGCTCTTACACGTTTTATCTTTCTGTGCCCATTATTTAATAGAAGCCAATCTCTTCGACTCGAATATTCACCACGTGATCTCGACCAAAAGCGACCACTCCGATCGAGGTTAGACTTTTCGCCGAGGGGGACCTTGGCATAAAACCGCTTGATGGCTCAAAAGTATTCAGAGGCAGTCGATATTCTTGCCAAACATCGGTGACATCGAATGCTGATTGATAGTACTGCCAAGGCAGTTTGGTCCACTTTGTCCGCAGGTGAATGAAATATCTTTGGTTGTTACCCTTCGCACGGAGAAACACCCCAGTTGCATTCCTTGTGATTGCTTCACTGGGCGCACTCCTAAACTGTATGAATCCGCCGTTATTTGCTGTACTAACTGTACCTTCCAATTGAGCATAGTTTTCGCCTTCATGACTTGTAAAAGTGACCCGACCCGTTGAGATCCCACCCATAACTTGATCAGATATAAAAGCCCAACGGGAACTTGGATTTGAGTCAAAACTATCCAGTGTAGTTTTATCTGCCGCTGAAGAGTTAGCGAACAACATAGCCAAAATGAAGAAACCTATTATGTGATTACCAATCACTACAACTCCCCGATCAATCAGTGATCCGTAGTCTCTGTGGAAAGTCCAACTACTCAATCTGCGCAAGATAATTTTCCACGCGACCTTTATTCATCGCCATCATCGCCGCTATAGAGTCCCAAGCTGCAAGTGCCTGATCTTTGTTTCCGGCACTACCAACTTGAATCACACCAACCATGCCTAAAGTGAAGTGGGGAGTACACTTATACAAATAAATACCTTCTTGAAACATTTGTATAGAAGATACTTTGCCCAGCTCCGTTACAAAAGAAGCGTCAGAAGATGGTGTAAATAGCGATTCAGCGTTGTGCGATGCATCAGACGGTTTGAATACCACCGTATCGCCAACCTCAACCTTTAAGAATCCGGGTTCAAATACCATTATGTCGCCATTTGTTCCGGTTGTTAGAGCTTCTACGACGTGTTCGGCACAAAATGACGACATTGATACGCTTGAAATCGAAACAAGTAGAATGAGTTTCAATATCCGCATTGCGTGTTCCTTGTGAGCAGAGTTACTTTGTAGAGCGGTAGAGTAATGAAATCGATGTCAACGATGAGTGAAAGCTTCGCAATCGTGACAACGACGTAGTTCATACGGATTAAGCTGTTGTGGTGGCAAGAATATTTGACGTATTCGTCACGTTTAAGATTGCATTATGGATATAGGGTGACAGTAAAAACTAAGCCCGCCCTACCTAAGCGTTCCCCCGACTACTGTCGAAGACCCTGTTAGTTTATCCAAGAGTATACTCAACCCGTTAAGTTTCAAATTCGCTAATCGAGGAAACTTCAGGAGGCGATAATAGGGAAATATAGGTTTGGCCATCTATCTGTGGCACTACCCATCCAAAGGCATTTCTACCAGGGAATTCTCGAACCGTCGTACGCATAGAAACCGCCTGATTCCTCAGGCGATAGACTATCGATGACGTCAAGAAGGCGTTTTGCAGAGGTATCGGCTGACAGCAACGACTGCGTGCGAACGCTTCTTTGAAACGGTCGAGATAAGTCTGTATCCACGGTGCCAGGATGCAAACCCACGCACACCAATTTTTTGTTCCGCCTCCCGAGCTCAATCGCAATATTTCGGGTAAACATATTCTGAGCAGCCTTACTGGCTCTATAACCGTACCACCCCCCTAATCTATTATCACTCAAACTTCCAACCCTGGCAGAAAGATTTGCTATAACAACACGCTGTTGATTTGGAATCAGCTGCTTCACGGCTTTCATTAAAAGCACTGGCCCGATTGAATTACAGTCAAAAGACCTGCGCAAACCGCCGAGAGTAACGTCTTCAAGCCTTTTCTCCGGTTGGAGATCACGATCGTGAAGCAAGCCAGCACAGTTGACAACAAGGTTTGGATGAGCACCATCAAATTCAAGCCTGTTCGCTAAGTCTTCGATGGACTCGCTGCTAGTTACATCAACTGCTATCGGTACAACGCGAGTTCCATAGGTTTTCACTAAATCGTCAAGATCGCAAGCAAATCCAGGATCTCGACAGCCCGCGTACACCACATCAACCATCGGGTTGACAAGCAATTGTCGTACCAAGGCTAGTCCAATCCCGCGATTTGATCCGATTACGACAGCAACAATCGGATCTTGGAAACTTTTCATAGCCAACTCTCACGAAAATTATTTCGATCGAGTCTAACTACCCTACGTGAAGGGCCCGTCTACAGGTTCGCTTCGATTCTCGAATCTAAAAGTCAAACCCAACCGTCATCAAGGTCATAAAAATGTATTCATCACTTTTTGTTCACATGACTGCATATAGTGGAATTTAGATTATTTAATTAACGAATTGATCTGTATACGACCTATCTTAGTGACCAAACTATCCGACTATGCCCGATGTTTTTCCAATGCTCACTGCCATTCCATACCTGGTCGGCCTCGCACTGATAGCGTGGTTCATTAGCCTAAAAACCATGAATGCTGCTGTCGTAGACGCGTTTTGGCCACTGTTTCTTTCCACTGCGACACTAATTTACGTGCTTGAGGCACCCCAAATAACGCCCGCAGCCTGGCTTGTCCTAGCGCTCGTAGGTCTATGGGCTACCCGGCTATTCGTACACGTCACTACCCGATCATGGGGCGAAACGGAAGACCAACGGTATGCCGAAATTAGGGCCAGATGGGGGAGCAAATTTGCCCTCAAAAGCTTGCTTGGCATATTCGGCTTGCAGGCAGCCCTCGCATGGTTGATTTCCTCCAGTTTATTTGTAGCCATAAGCCCCACTCCAAATTTAACCCCGGTACATCTAGTCGCGGCTAGCATTTGGCTGTTCGGATTGATGTTTGAAACCGTTGCGGACATTCAGTTGCGAAGATTTAAAGCTTCAAATACCCCCGCTGCTGTTCTGGATACTGGCCTTTGGAGATATTGCCGACACCCCAACTATTTTGGAGAATGCTGCGTTTGGTGGAGTGCCTACCTTCTAGCACTACCATCTGGGGGATGGTGGACAATTCTGTCCCCTCTAATCATGACTTATTGCCTTCTTCACTTCACCGGTATCCACCGTATGGAAACAGGTATATCGCAGCGTAGGCCAGACTACGCGCGATACATCAGACGTACCAGTAAATTTTTCCCACTCCCACCGCGGAAATGAACCCTTCTTCACAAAACCGTCACACAACAATCACATAATTAACTCCCGCATTAAAGACTGTGGACACCTCTGATGATTACTGAAACTACGACTAAACGCACCATACTTTTGGTGGAAGACCACCAGGATATAGCAGAGATGATTTTTGCCTATCTGGAAAAGCGTGGATTCGAACTAGATTACGCTGCCGATGGAGAAGTAGGGTTAAACCTCGCTCGTGAAAATGAATACGATGCGATCATCCTCGATCTCATGTTGCCCCGCCGTGACGGGCTAAGCGTATGCAAGTCCCTTCGTGAAGAAGGTCACAGTGACACGCCGGTTCTAATGCTTACAGCACGAGACACCCTGGAAGACAAAATATCTGGGTTTAATAGCGGTGCCGACGACTATCTTGTCAAACCTTTCGAGATTGAAGAACTAGAAGCGAGAATTAGAGCGCTAGTAAGGCGTCAATTTAGCAAACAACCCAGCGAAGTTCTCACGGTAGGTGACCTTACCTACGATCTAAATAAGCTTATGGTGGTTCGCAATGGTCAGCAACTCCAGCTCTCCCCAATCAGTCTTAAGTTATTGAAGATCCTTATGGAAGCATCCCCTAACGTTGTTACTCGACGCGAAATCGAACAATTTATCTGGGGCGATGTATTGCCTGATAGCGATACATTGCGCAGCCATATGTACAACCTGAGAAAATCTATAGATCGACCATTTTCTGAATCCCTGCTTCATACATTACCAAGCAACGGGTATCGCCTCCACGCCAAGGATGAAAACACTTAAACCTGGCATAGCGCACCGGTTTGGGCGAGCAGTCGCCCTCCAACTAGCCCTTGTAGCTGTTGCTGCTGTTTTAGGCACCTGGGGTGCTGGTTGGGTAATGAAAGAAATACTCGTCAAACAGGCATTGGAAACGGAAGCCGATTATTACTGGATGAGCAGAATTCAAAACCCCGACTTCGACCTCCCCGATACACGAAACTTAACCGGCTTTTTGTCCACAGAGAGCAACTCATTATCACTACCTGCTGGTCTACAGAATTTAGATCAGGGATTTCACGAACTACCTTCGCAATCAGACTACTCCATAGCTTTCGTTTCGCAGAAGGACAATGAAAAATTGGTATTGCTTTTTGACGGGGAGCAGGTACACGAGCTCACACTGTACTTTGGGCTACTGCCACTTGGGGTAGTACTTGTTCTCGTCTACTGCTCGATTTATTTAGGATATCGATTTTACCGATCCGCAGTGTCTCCCGTTATTAGCTTGGCAAGGAAAGTCGAGTCGCTAGATCTTGAGAGTGTTGGCAACAATGAATTTCGACCCGAATCCCTCGACTTGAGTACAGACCGAGAGATCATCACTCTGGCTAAAGCACTGGATAGGTTGACAAAGCGTGTTCGAGAATTCATCGCCAGAGAGAGAGACTTTACACGCGATGTCAGTCATGAATTACGCAGTCCATTGACGGTAATCAGTATCGCCTGCGATATGCTTTTGACAGAACAAGAACTCGCTCGGCCGGCAAAAAATTCTGTTCATCGTATTAAACGTGCCGCGGATGACATGAATTCACTGGTCGAAGCTTTTCTGTTGCTGGCGCGAGAATCTGACGGCAGTTTGACAACGGAGCCAGTGAACGTGAACGATCTTCTGACCGAAGAGGCTGAACGCTTTCGGCCACTGTTGGAGGGAAAGCCTGTTGAACTAAATATAAAAACCAACTGCCAGCTCGAAGTTAACGCGCCGTCAAAAGTTTTGTCGGTAATTATTTCAAATTTTCTGGGCAATGCCGTGATGTATACCGATCAAGGAGCCATCGACCTCATTATCGACACCGATAGATTAGTTGTGCAAGACAGTGGAATTGGGATGGAGATAGATGATAAAGGGCAAGCTTTCAAGCCTTACTTTCGGGGAAGCAATAGCCGCCGGGGTGGGCATGGTGTTGGACTTTCTATTGTCAAGAAACTCTCCAACCGTTTCAGCTGGCAAGTTGATCTGACCAGCGAACCAGGAGTTGGTACGACCGCGACACTCCATATGCCACAGGCAAAATGCTTTCCATTAGAAACCCAGCTTACGTCTGCTCCCCTTAGCAGCTAACGAATACCATTCCATTTGTTCGAGAGAGCTTTACCTGTGTTAGACATTCTGACCAACAACTCGAAACTAGTCGCTCGGTTTAAGCGACCTCTATTTTGGTTGACTAATGACGACCGCTTCTATAATGCCAATAATATTCAAAATAACAACGTCGATCCTCTTCGACTTATACCTTTTCTCCTTATGCATGTGGGCTGTATTGGCATCCTATTTGTGGGTACGTCCACTACCGCTTTAATTCTCGCCGGTATTCTCTATGTGTTCCGAATGTTCTTTATCACTGCGTTTTATCATCGGTATTTTTCGCATCGTGCCTTTGAATGCTCGAGAAAATTTCAGGCTGTAATGGCTATTGTGGGCTGCACGGCTGGCCAGCGTGGTCCGCTTTGGTGGGCCAGCCACCACCGCTCGCATCACGTACATTCTGATACAAACAAAGATCCCCATTCTCCAAGCCAAACCGGATTTTTGTTCAGTCACTCGCTATGGTTTCTGACCCCTAAGGCGTATTTAACACCTGAGAATCACATAAAAGACTGGCTTGTTTTCCCAGAACTAAAATGGATTGATAAGACTGACTGGTTACCGTTCGTCGGTCTTGCAGGTATTTGCTATGGATTGGGCTCGCTACTGGATAAATTTGTTCCTGGGCTTGAGACCAGCGGTGCACAGTGCCTTGTCTGGGGGTTCTTTGTTTCCACCACATGCTTGTATCACGCGACCTATGCGATCAATTCCTTAGGACACCTGTGGGGCACACGTCGCTTCGGAACACGAGATAACAGTCGAAATAATTCAATACTTGCACTGATCACCCTCGGTGAGGGCTGGCATAACAACCATCACCGGTACCCGCGGTCTGCTAGACAGGGGTTTTACTGGTGGGAATTTGACATTACCTACCTTGGAATAATGCTGATGTCTGCGGTTGGGCTAATTTGGAACGTACAACAAGCCCCATTATCCTTGACCGCGAAAAAACAGGATTCAACTTGAACCTTGCCGTTGTTGGAGCAGGCATCTCGGGTCTGGTTACGGCTTACGTACTGGGCCAGCGTCACAATGTAACCGTGTTCGAATCAGCAGACTATGCCGGCGGCCATGCGAACACCGTCTCAGTGAGAGATCAAACCCGTCAACTGAATATCGACACAGGATTTATTGTATTTAATGAAAGCAACTATCCGCTGCTGTGTCGTCTTTTTAGCGCCCTTAACGTTCAATCAACAAAGTCTGATATGAGCTTTAGTGTGGTGTGTGAAAAAAGTAAACGGGAATATAACGGAGAAAATCTGAACTCGCTGTTCGCCCAACGCTCAAACATTTTTCGACCTGATTTCTGGCACATGTTGACCGACATACTCCGGTTCAATCGTTCTGCTTCGCGATTCGGCACAAAGACATTGGCAGGGGATTTGACCGTTGCTCAGTATGTTTCACAACAAGGATACGGCTCTAGCTTTATAGACCAATATCTCGTGCCTCTGGGATCTTCCCTTTGGTCATGCAGTTCCCAGCAATTTAGGTCATTCCCTATCCGCTTCGTGATCGAATTTTTAGAAAATCATGGCATGCTGAAATTGGCCAACCGACCTACCTGGCTAACGGTGACCGGGGGTTCTCAACAATACGTGAAAAAGATTACTAACCTCCTTGGCAAAAACCTCTTCACTACGACTGCAGCAAGGAAAATATATCGAAAACCGCGTAGCGTAGAGGTGGAACTTACGAATGGACACAGACAAACTTTTGATGAAGTCATTCTGGCCACTCATGCAGATACCAGCTTACAGCTCCTCGCAGGTCCCGATGATATAGAGCGGGAAACTCTTGAGTCTTTTCCGTATCAAGATAACCATGTCTGTCTCCATACTGATACTAGAGTCCTTCCTAACCGTAAACCTGCCTGGGCCAGTTGGAACTATCGAATTCCTGCAAATGATTTAGACCCGGTCTCAGTAAGTTACAACATGAACCGACTGCAGGCGCTCGACGTGACAACTACCTACTGTGTATCGCTTAATCAGATCAGAAACATAGCACCGGAAAAGATAATTCAGCGAATGACTTACCGGCACCCAGTGTTTGGAGGATGTCGTGATACAGCCCAAAGCAATCACCAACATATGATAAGAAAAAATAGAATTTCGTATTGCGGTGCCTATTGGGGACATGGGTTTCATGAAGATGGCATCCGAAGCGGCCTCACCGTAGCCAAAGCATTTGATACGGAGCCACCATTTTGAATAGCTACATTTACACCGGCACCCTCAGGCATAAACGGCTCGAACCGAAGGTTCATTCCTTCTTTTATAAGGTATTCATGGTGTATATCGTTCTGGAAGAGCTCCCAGACCTATTTGACAAGATTTGGTTTTGTTCAGCGCGACGTCCTGCAATCGCAAGGTTTCGTCGTGATGACCACTATAGAAGTGCGGCAGGAACACTGGATGAGGATATCCGTCAATTAGTCCATGATCGAGTCGGACTTTTCCCTCAAGGCCCGATCACCCTACTAACTCATCTGCGCTATTTCGGATTCGTCATGAACCCCGTTAGCTTTTACTACTGCTGGGACAAGTCTGTCAGCCGAATCGAACATATCGTTGCTGAGGTACATAACACCCCGTGGGGTGAACAACACTGCTATGTTCTGGAATGCCCACGTGATTGGAAGCTTGGTCGTGCCCAATTTTTTTTAGATAAAGAATTTCACGTGTCTCCATTTATGCCGATGGACCAAAAGTACGCATGGGAGTTCGGCTATCCAGGTGACTCTCTAAATGTCGAGATGAAGTCTTGGACCGACAACCAGCAGGTATTCCAGGCTTCTTTAGAGCTAGAAGCCATTGCATTAAATAGCTCGAACCTCGCAAGTTGCTTACTTTCCTATCCATTAATGACAACAAAGGTAGCCGCTGCTATTTACATGCAAGCTGCATGTCTATGGCTAAAAAAGGTGCCGTTTTATCCACATCCAATTCATAACAAGAAACAGTCTCATCTAGAGACAGAGTAAAACTGATGAACACCAGTATCCCGGAGCTACATAACTTTCATAAGCACGATATGTCTAGGCCCAACCCAATAGATACTGTCTGCAGAACACTAGTCCACCGTAAGCTTAAACATCTAAACGGTGCACTGCGCATCATGGACAGTTGGGGCGACGAAATCGTTGGAGATAGGAATGGTCTATATGGGGCAATCAGAATCAGCGATCCAACGCTTTACAGACGATTAGTCACATCCGGTAGTCTTGGTGCTGCCGAGGGCTGGATGGATCAGCAATGGGAAACAGATAACCTAACTGATCTGGTTCGACTATTCGTCCACAATATCGCGCTTTCCGACACGCTCGACAACGGGTTATCGGGCATTGCTGCATTCATTGCAACCCTGAGACATCGTAAAAAAGCCAATAACCGGGTAGGGAGTCGAAACAATATCAGAGCGCACTACGATCTTGGGAACGATCTATTTTCGTTGTTTTTAGATTCTACGATGACCTATTCATCAGCAATATTTGACTCAGATCATAACTCTTTAGAAAGCGCTAGTATCAATAAGTTAGATAGAATTTGCCGAAAGCTCAACCTAGAAAAAGATGACCATTTGCTCGAGATCGGATGTGGCTGGGGCAGCTTGGCTATTCATGCCGCTGAACACTACGACGCCCGCGTAACTGCCGTCACGATTTCTCAATCCCAACTCGATTTCGCTAAGTCAAGGGCCGAACGCCAAGGCATCGGCAATCGAATTGATTTTCAATTACGGGACTACCGAGACATTAAAGGGCAATTCAAAAAAATAGCTTCGATTGAAATGATCGAAGCTGTTGGACACCAATACCTACCCGAATTCTTTGAGCGCTGTGGGCAATTGCTCGATGACGACGGATGCATGGTGATCCAAGCCATCACAATGCCCGACCAGAGATATGAGAAGTATCGGAAAAACTGCGATTTCATTCAGAAATATATTTTCCCCGGGAGTTGTGTACCGTCTCTCGACGCAATGCTTTCCCAGGTAAAAGTCAGATCGAAGATGAAACTTATTCATCTGGAAGACATAGGCGCTCAATACGCTGAAACACTTCATCATTGGCACGCTAGATTTTCTAAATCTGAGAAAGAGGCAAAAACGCTGGGCTACTCGGACAGATTCATTCGCCTTTGGCATTACTACCTTAGTTATTGCGAAGCCGGATTCCGGGAGCACTACCTTTCGGATCTTCAAATGGTATTTGCTAACCCTGGCTGGCACAACGACTTTACTGTCGAGTACCCGTCAGTACCGTGCAAGCGATGAGAAGCAAATTCGTAAATTTTGTTTTTTTCAATCTAGCCTGGCTCGGTGTCGTTGCCAGCGCAGTCCATGGCTGGAGTTTTGTCGCGCCGTTCATCGTTCTCGGTTGGATCATCCCTTTTCTAATCTGGCAAGGAAACCTTAAGTCAGAAATAGGGCTACTAACTGCAGCGGCAGCTTTAGGGTTTTTTTGTGACTCAATTCTCTTCTGGACCGGAGCTATCGAATTGCGTGGAAGCACCCAGGTCCCTTCTCTCTCGCCTGTTTGGATGATAGCCCTTTGGGTTAATTTAGCTGCAAGCCTGCGCTACTGCCTACATTGGCTGCTAGGGCGATACTGGCTAGCTGCAGTCTTTGGGGGCATCGCAGGTCCGTTAGCCTACACGGCTGGACAAGGACTTGATGCTTTGCAGCTACCAATAGGGCCAGCACCTGTCGCGATCGAATGGGTACTGGCCATGCCTTTGCTACTACAAATCGAAAGATGGACTCGAAAGCGTGTGGCGAAGAATCATTCACACACTGTTGACGTTGCGTCTTGAAAATATAGCCATGAGCTCAGTTTTAAGCACTTGCCTTGCTGCGGCCGATAGAGGGTGGTTACCCGACACCATTATACGTTCGGGTATCCGACATCTCTGCGAAGAACGCCTCAAAACGTTAAATCCTCTCCAATCATTGCCAAACCAACACTATTTAAAAGAATTCATAACAGCAATGGATGGTGCGGAAATCGCACCATTACCAGATAAAGCCAACAGTCAGCACTATGAACTGCCACCCGATTTTTTTGAGCTGGTTCTAGGAGACTATAAAAAATACAGCTGTTGTTACTGGAATCCAGGTGACAAATCCCTAGTTGATGCGGAACGTAGTGCGCTTCAGATCACTTGCGACCGCGCACAGATTGAGGACGGCCAGCGCATCCTTGAGCTCGGTTGCGGCTGGGGTGCGCTGAGCCTGTGGATGGCAACCAATTTTCCTAATACTCGAATTACTGCGTTGTCAAACTCTGCTGCTCAGCGTCACTACATCGAATCTCAAGCACGCTCAGCTGGATTAAATAACCTAGAAGTTAAAACATGCGACATAAANANTTATACCTCCGTGTGCAAATATGATCGGATCGTGTCCATTGAGATGTTCGAGCATCTTAGAAACTACCGAATNATGTTTGATCGTATAGCAAGCTGGCTAACCCCTGGTGGCAAATTATTTATCCACATCTTTGCTCACGCTGAGACGCCTTACACATTTTGTGACGAAGGGCCCTCCGATTGGATGAGTAGACACTTCTTCACCGGTGGCATGATGCCGAGTCACGCTCTCCCATTATCCTTCGAGAAAGATCTAGTTGCTGAAAAACACTGGCGCTGGAATGGCCACCACTACCANCGGACTGCAGAATCATGGNTAGTCAACCTGGATCACAATCGTTCCAACGCTTTAACAATCCTGAAGCGTGTTTACGGCAAACAACACTCAACANTGTGGTTTCAACGTTGGCGCATATTTTTCATGGCGTGTGCAGAACTTTTCGCGATGAAGGATGGTGAGGCCTGGGGTGTCAGCCACTATCGATTTATCAGAAACGACAATGCAAATTGACTTCTCTTGATGACTTCAGTCCATATATTTCGTTCCCGTAAATGGTTAATTGCCTTTGCTCTGGCCCTACCCCTCTATCTGCTAATGACCCACTCAGCCTTATCAAACAAACCTATGCCGACCGTCAATTTTGTTGATCTCAACAAATTCATGGGGACATGGTACGTGATTGCCTGCATTCCAACATTGATCGAGCGTGACAGTTACAACGCAGTGGAACACTATCAGCTNAAAGATGACGGCACTATTTCGACTACCTTTACCTATTTGAAAGGGGGATTCAACGGGCCACTTAAATCTTATAAACCTCGTGGATTTATCTTGGATAACGAAACAAACGCCAGATGGGGCATGCAATTTATCTGGCCGATCAAGGCCGACTNCAGAATCGTATCTCTAGACGAGCAATATACCCAAACAATTGTGGCGAGACAAAAACGTGACTACATCTGGTTGATGGCGCGAACCCCGAATATCTCTGATCAGGACTACCGACAACACATCCATACAATCAAGTCGCTGGGCTATGACATAACCAAACTTAGAAAAGTGCCACAACAATGGCTCTCCAATTAATAGAGACTTAAATGTTTTAGCCAAGTGNCATCTTCACTTAACACTCACGCCATGATTTCTATAGTGTCGTGCNAACTACAACCAGAATACTTAAATACTNAATGGCTAGTCTTGAAAACACAGCTGCAGCAGTAGCATCCATCTCCGACGTACAATCTTCTAGAGACATTCGAAATCTGGCTATAGATATGGTGGGTATTAAAGGTGCCCGACATCCGATTGTAGTCGCCGACGAAGACATCAAGGAACAATCAACGATTGCCGAGTTCGATATGTATGTTGATTTACCACCGGATGTCAAAGGCACACACATGTCACGATTTATTGAAATTCTAAACAGCCAGGACAGTGCTCTTTCTCTCAATTCCTTTAAATCTCTCTTGGAACAAATGACCGCAAAGTTAGGCGCAACCACTGGTGTAATACGAGTAAGTTTTCCGTTTTTCGCCCGTAAACACGCTCCAGTATCAGGAGCTCAAAGCTTGATGGACTACCAGGTGACGTTTAACGGTCGCCTTTCTCCAGCCTCGACATCGGTAGAACTTGAAATTGTAATACCGGTAACAAGTTTATGTCCGTGCTCAAAAGAAATATCTGACTACGGTGCTCACAATCAACGCTCGCATGTCACTCTCAAGGTTGAGGCTACGAACTCAGTTACTATCACACAAATGATTCAGGTGGTTGAGCAGGAGGCGAGTTGCGAATTATTTGGCACACTAAAAAGGCCCGATGAAAAATATGTGACTGAAAGGGCCTATGAGAACCCAAAATTTGTTGAAGACCTTGTTCGCGACATTGCCGTCAGGCTTAATGATGATCATGGTATNCGTAGATTTAGCGTGGCTGCTGAGAATTTTGAATCCATTCACAATCATTCTGCGTATGCAGTAATAACCAAAAATTAATCGGTTCAACTATAAAGCCAGCTGAACTCCCAACCAACCTTCATACATGGTCAGTTTTAAAAAAAAACCGAAACTGGACCGTGCCGAACTTTACATTCGCATTAACGATGACTAAATAGTAGCAACCACACTCGAACACAAACCTCTCTCGTGATTTACATACGNTATTTGCCGACCTCAGTGGTCGACGCTATATCTTCCCCATTAAAAAGTATTTCTAGTAAGTCGATCAAAACTATTCTGTCGTATCTTAACTAGGATACAGGCGAATTTGTTTACTTTACGAGCGCTCTTACCAATAGTTATCTAGGAAAGCATTGACAACTTATTCACACGAACCTCTTTAAGCTTGTCTTTCCTCCTTAGTGGTCATTTGGCCCCACTCTAGGAGTGGGGCCACTTTTTATTTAAGTCACATTGTGATCAATTAATTATCCATCCACTTAATTTTGTTGGCATAACTTTCATCCTCCACCGACGTTTAGTTCACATCTGATTGTTCATAATCAAGCTCACTTACTAATCAACACACCAATGGGATCACTCACGGAACTATTTATTATTAGCCTTACCGCAATCAGCGCAACTTCATTCTTGTTAACGACAATGACCGCACTACACACAAACCTAACAAAGATTAAAATCAACTTGTGAGCACCTAGCACCCATGAATGCCGGCCATTGTTGGATCGGCATTCATTTGCAGTATTTGGCTCACTCACCAAAGTCCGATAAAGATCATTTTGTTAAAGTCTATTTATTCTCTACTTCGATACGTCAAATCATAGAAGACGTCTTTATGTTTAATATTGAAATCTGGATAGCTTCGACGATAGTGACTAAATGAGAGGACTACACTGGTTCAGAAACGACCTACGGCTGGAGGACAATCGAGCGCTNGNTGATTTATTTCGNGNCGTGGANGANTGGTGTGGGCTNTTCGTCCTNGAACCTAGNCTGNTANACATACCATCAGTTTCGTNGAAANGACTCAGCTTCCTGTTCGANTGCCTGGACGATCTGTCTAATGATTTNGACCAANNTGGAAACAGGCTGGTAGTCGTTGANGGCCCTGCCGAGACACAGATACCCCNNCTTATGCATAAACTGTCCNNATCNGTNCTTTCTTTTAANGAAGGCACAACACCGTTTGCAANGTCCAGNGATCAATCAGTGATCNNTTCCGTGGAAAAAGCAGGGCATAGAGTGCTCAAACGGCGAGATCATGTCATCTTTNCCGCTGCCGACATTCGATCTTCAAAAGGGTCGGCCTATTCTGTGTATACGCCTTATCGGAACGCCTGGTGGAAAAAGTACTCCCNGAGCGATCATAGTGATACCACGCCATCGAAACGGCCGGGCCCAATAACAAAACACAAAGCATACCCCCCAACAACGGTACCCCCTCCACTGAACAATACAACGAACTAAGACAAGTCACAGATGCCTGGCTTACAGAAGCACGCAAAACTGCCAAAAGTGACCAACCGCCGCAGGCGGCGCCAGAGCCTCAGGCATCCAAGCCCACACGGGCTTCCTCATCCACGACATCCAAGAAACGGAATAAACGTCCCCCAAC
>PAON01000061.1:0-32518 GCA_002708495.1 Dehalococcoidia bacterium
TTATAGTCATCAACAAGGAAAATTCAGGATCACGCCAGCCCCACCGCATGTGTAGCAATATAGGTGAGACTGACCAAATAATAGTATCATCCCAGTCTCGTTTACGAGAGTCTCCAGAGCAAATCAGTTAGAGTAACTCTGAGGGATTATGGGAGCGCTATGCCCATGCACAGCTTGCAATACACACCTTTTAGGGGTGAAACGTAACCACGGTCGGCGGTATAAGAGTCGAACTTGTGACCTCTGCGATGTTTTCCAAGAAAAGCTGGATTCATACCTATATTCACTGCTTCTAAGGGGATTATTTCAGACTCACATATAAAAAGTTAGCCAGTACCTATCAGGGCTTTTAAACACTTGTAAACAAATAACCCAAAAACGGCACTAAATTACCTCGCTCAATCCGCGAGTCTTAGATCCCAATCAAAAATATGATTATAGTTTCTGTGTTAACTTCCTAGGTTTTTTGACAAACAACATTAGGAAAGCGCCGAAAAAGGTCAAGATTGCGAACACCGAGAATGGGATTACATAAGAATTTGTAGTATCAAACATATAGCCGGCAAATAGGGGTGCCCCAATCATACCTATATTCATTGGAAACTGGGATATGCCCATAATCGTCGCGAAGGCCTTTCGCCCGAAATATTCTCCCCGGATAGCTGTGGTTAATGGGTTACGACCACCGAATCCTATTCCATACAGCACGGCAAAAATGTAGGCCAAAAGTACAGTGTCTGCGAACGCAATTATTGTTATGGCGATTCCCTGGATAGCAAGAAATATGGCGATCATAAGAGTTTTGGGAAGGCGGTCTGCAAAATAACCTGAAAGAAACTGGGCCGGCAAGGCCACTATGGTGTAGGTAAGAACCACAGTACCTGCTCCACTTAACGTCATACCCATGTCTGTCAGTTTTGGCACTAAATGTAATGCAAGGGTGACGATTGCAACACTTGAGGCCACTTGCATGATCGTTAGTATCCAAAAGACCGGAGTTCTTAACGCTTGTCTAGCGGTAAAATCAGGCTCTTCATCTTCTGTTGGGACAGACCCTGACAACCTCTCTGAGTCACCGTCAGGTTGTAGACCTATATCCTCTGGGTGGTTTCTTATAACTTTCGCCGCCGGGCCCACAACTATTAAGAGAAATACCCCAATTATTGTGGCAGCCCCGCGAAATTCGAAAGTTTCTATTCCAATTGCTAAAAGAGGAACAAGCAAACCTCCAAAGTGGATGCCAGACATCGCAGAAGCCATGGCAAATGTACGTTGCCGTGTGAACCAATTATTCACCATAGCGATTATGGCAAGCCACCCTCCCAGACCTGAACCCATCGAGATAATCATAAATGACGCATAGAATTCCCAAAGAGTTTTCACCTGCCCCAGCCATAAAAAGCCTAGTCCCATGAGGATATAACCTATCAACACCATTTTCCGAGTTCCTACGCGATCTACCAAGAAACCTTCCACGGGACCCAGAATGGCTCCCTCCACCCTTGCCAGGGAGAACGCCCCGGATAGGGCAGTTCGGCTCCATCCGAATTGACGTTCAAGAGCGACCAAAATCGTGCCTAAACCTTGAAACACTGTAAGAGACATCAATGTCAGCAGAAAAGCAGCTACCCCAACAAGCCACCAGCCATAAAATATATCTCCTGTTGGGAACAGGGGCCCTAAGGTGCGGTTTCGATTTTTACCAGGATCAAGTGACATTATTCTGTTTCTCTTTTGAGTGGTGGCAAACTTAATGGAACAACTGATGACGAGTATAAATGGCCTAGAGTATTAAAGGAACGTTACGAAAACCTTGTAACCACTTTTATAACCAGTCAAGAAACAGACCACGAAAATGGGGCAAAGAAAGAAGATAATTCCATGCCCAACCCTAGCGGGATGGTGGGCGGTATAAGAGTCGAACTTATGACCTCTGCGATGTCAACGCAGCGCTCTAAACCACTGAGCTAACCGCCCTCTTGATGGTGTATCTGTTTTTTTCTACGANGCAGCAAAAAGCTTAGCAACGTAACCAATTTCAGTCAACGGAATGTGACCCCAGATTTAATGTTCCATTACCGTGCCNCCGTTCTGGTTNATGGATTGCCCATGAATCCATGATGCGGCTTCGGTACAAAGATATGCACAAAAATCACCAACTTCTTCATCGGTACCATTCCGACCTATAGGAGTCGAATCAGCCATGTTACTCCATGTATTACCCCTGCCAAGAATATCCATCCTATGAGTATCTACGGCCCCTGGGCATACAGCATTAACATTTATATTGTGAGGTCCAAGTTCCTTCGCCATCGATTGTGTCATACCTACAATGGCAAAATTCGCCCCGTTATAGGCAAGAGTATTTGCTGATCCACGCTTGCCAGCTGTCGATGAAATATTTACTATTTTCCCGCCGTCACCCTGATCAATCATGGGTTTGATGGCGGCCTTAGTACAAAGGAATGTTCCAGTTACCTTGATATCCATTACTTTCTGGAAAGTGTCTTCATTCAGGTCCAATATCGGCGTCCTATCTTCNGCCCGAGCATAGGCCGCGTTATTTATCAAAATGTCCACCCGTCCGAACTCTTTNATGGTTTCATCNACCATTCTCTTAACATCATCCCTCTTTGTGACATCTACCACCAAAGGAAGTGCTCGCCTACCGATATCCCGAACCCGCTCAGCAACAGTTTCAATGTCTTTCCAACCAATTGCCTTTTCATCGTCAGGGAATGAATCCGGGCTTCTTCCAGTTCCTGTAACAACAACGTCTGCCCCTAATTTTGCCAAAGCTTCAGCAGCNGCTCTGCCNATACCTCTTAATCTACCTGCACCCGTAATGATTGCTACTTTTCCGTCAAGTTCTCCCATATCAAAAAAGCTCCCCTTTATTTGGATATTTATTGGCTATTAACTAGTAAGTAAACTTGAGTATATCCCAACCACCCCCACCATGCTATTCCGGTACTTCACCAGGAAGGTATAGGTGATTGGCAACCCACGATTTGACCTTCTCGATGACTTCCTCAGAAGTTTCTCTTAACCCGTGACCTGTAGCCGGCATAAAGATCAATTCTTTCGGTTCCTCCGCCCAATCGAATATGGTCTGGGAGCATTGGGGTGACAAAACGATGTCATCTTCACCATGAATTAGTAAGATCGGACGTGGGGATACTTCTGAAACNTCAGTTGCCCCATATGTTTGGCTTGAGAGAGCAATGACTCCTTTTACTTTGTCGGAAAAAGGCGCCGCTTTTATAGCAACCGCACCCCCAAATGAATGCCCTACCAGTAAAATGTCCGAATGGCCTGTACCCGCCAAAAATGATACCCCAGCCAAAGTGTCCATGACACATTCAATCAACTCGCCGGGCTCCCTNTAGTCAATTCGNAAAGATGTGATTCCAGGTGATAATTCCTCACCAACAATTCGATANANACCCCCAGCTGGGCCGTCGAATCCTCCACGAGCACCCCCTACCCATATGACACCACGATTGGCTGGTCTGTCAGGATCATGATGAACTATCGTATTNATTGGGCCTCTCGTGGTTTGTANNGTTAGCCCTCTTCCTGTCTGGTCCTCAGGAATTTCCCNTTCTGCGAGGCCGATAATTCCGATCGATATATCATCAGAATCTTGCATTTTTAGCCCTTCTAAATAGAGGGGAANTGATTGTGCCAATCTGTGGCTTGTTCATATGCATATGCCGCCTTGAACANATTAGTTTCTTGTAAGGTGCCTGCCATAAATTGAAGCCCAACCGGCAATCCATCAACCATTCCGGCCGGAATTGAAATTCCTGGGATTCCGGCTATGTTTGCTGGAATTGTAAATATGTCATTTAAATACATTTGCAACGGATCGTCGATTTTATCTCCGATCTTAAAGGCTGTGGTAGGTGAAGTCGGCATGGCTAAGACATCCACGTTTTTAAACACCTCCTCAAATTCTTGTCTTATCAAAGTCCTAACCTTTTGGGCCTTCAAGTAGAAAGCATCATAATATCCAGCGGATAACGCATATGCACCAAGCATAATCCGCCTTTTAACTTCAGGGCCGAAGCCATTAGATCTTGTGTTCTCTAGCCCCGCCCACATAGTTTCAGCATCTTTCTCAGAAAACCCGTATTTAACTCCATCGTATCTCGCTAGGTTGGCGGAAGCCTCTGACGGTGCGATTATGTAGTAGACTGCCAGCGCATACTTGGTGTGCGGAAGAGAAACTTCCTTCACCTCAGCTCCTAGACCCCTTAACACCTCTACTGAATCAAGAATCGATTTCTCAACCCCCGGGCTGATCCCTTCAATAAAATATTCTTTCGGAATACCAATCCTAAAACCCTTAAGGTCAGTAGTCAGATTACTGACATAATCCGGTATTTTTACATCCAGGGAAGTAGAGTCTCTAGAATCGTGTCCTGCTATTGACTGGAGAACCAAGGCGCTATCTTCCACGCTCTTTGTCAAAGGACCTATCTGGTCCAATGAACTTGCAAAAGCCACTAATCCAAATCTGCTTACCAACCCATAAGTGGGTTTCATACCAACAACGCCGCATAAAGAGGCAGGCTGTCTTATGCTCCCACCGGTGTCTGATCCAAGTGAAAATACACATTCTGAAGCTGCTACAGCAGCTGCTGGCCCACCACTGCTACCTCCTGGAACCCTGTTAGTATCCCATGGATTTTTTGTCGTTTTGAGAGCTGAGTTTTCTGTCGATGATCCCATAGCAAATTCATCTAAATTCCCTTTGCCAAGCAAAACAGAATTCTCATTTTTTAGATAAGTCGATACTGATGCATCAAATGGCGGAATAAAATTTTCCAACATTTTTGAGGAACAAGTTGTGGGGATACCTGAGTAGCAAATATTATCTTTTANTTGCATCGGNATTCCAGTGAGGTTTGTTTGAGTTCCCTCACCTATTCTCTTATCTGCCAAGNTAGCGTCTTCTAGNGCTCGATCTTCCGTGACTGTGACATATGCATCTATGTCTTTTTCNAAATTTTTGATTCTTTCGAGGTAATTTTTNGTNAGNTCAACTGCCGACACTTCTTTGTCATCAAGAAGCCGTCTAGCTTCAGCAATTGTAATAGTTTCGAGGTTTACAGATTTCATATCTAGTTGAAGGTGTTCCTATTCCAAAACAGCCTTAATCCTAATGAAAGACCCGTCCCTATGAGGAGCATTTAAAAGAGTTTCATCCTGTGTCAAGGAATCTTGTCGTTGGTCTTCTCTCATCACTGATTTTATGTTTACTGAATGACCGGTAGGTTCAACATCTTCTGTATCCACCTCATTGAGGATCGCCACGCTGTCTAATATGTTAGACATCTGGGCCCGCATTACGTCTAACTCATCTTCTGTCATGGCAATTCTGGTCAACACAGATATCTGCCTAATTTCTTCAACTGACAAATCTGTTTGCTCGGACATTCTATATAACTCCTTCTGCTTCAAAAACTCCGGCCAAAAGAGCTATCCCTTCCTCTATTTCTTCAGGTGTATGGTGACTGAAAGTAAGCCGTAAATAATTCCCTCCACTCCTATCCGCTTTGAATATTGGGCCGGGGTTGTATTTCACCCCTTTTTCTACTGCCTTCTCCAAAATATCCCAGGTATTTGTTCCTTCTGGAAGTCCCATCCAAATCATCATCCCACCTTTGGGCTCTGTCCAAGTACAGGACGGAGGGAAATATTCCCCTAACGATCTCAGCATCGCATCACGTTTCCTGCCCAAGGAAGCAGCTACACCAGAGACATATGAAGATTTATTGTCTTTTAGATATTCATGTACCGCCATAGAAGTCAAATGACTCGGGGATACACCAAATCCTACTTTTGCTAACGATTCCCGCGCAGCCTCCGGAAAGGCACCAAACCCTAGTCTAAGTCCACAGCCCATCAATTTGGTGAAAGCCGAAATATGCATGACCCCACCATCTGCATCCAACCCGATCATTGCTGGCGGCAGTTGTGGTCCATCAATGTGAAAATCAGCGTACGATTCATTTTCTACTATAGGTATCTGATATTTATTAGATATCTCAACTATCCTCTTTCTTCTTTCAAGATTAATGGTGGCACCAGTGGGATTATGGTAAACGGAAATCGTATAAATGAGCTTAGGTTTATCGCCATTTTTAATATTCTCTTGGATCGATTTTTCCAGCTCTTCTGGAATTATCCCATCTTGGTCCATNGAAACATGGCAAGGGCGGGCCCCTTTTTTTAGGAACATATTCAGACTACCGTGATAACAAAATTCATCCATCATGACTACATCACCGGGATCAATAAAAGCATCGACGAAAACCTGACATGCNCCTCCGGCCCCACTGGCTAGAAAAATATTATCTNCCGGAATATCTGAACCTCGGTTGGAAGNCAATTCAGAGGATATGAATTCCCTCAGCCCTTCATGCCCCTGTGGNGGAGGGTATGTACCTAAAGACCTCCCGTCTCTNTCAATANCCGTCGCCGCTGCTTCAGCAAATTCTTTGAGTGCCATAGCATCTGGATCCGTATAAGTTACCGAAAATATATATTCAACTTCCTCTCTTAATCCTGGGGGCATCTCTATTTCTGCTGGCAGATTAGTAGAAGCTAATTGTTGGTAGTTATACGCCATTTCTTGATACTCCAAATTCTAACTAGAGCGGAAGGTATATTTTCTCGCCCGANTGAGAACTACGGGTCACGGCTTCNGTAAATTCCATATAGCGGACACCATCTTCAAANGATGTATGGGTTATCTCTTCAATGCCTCTAATCGCATTTATAAACTCCTCTTCTACCCTCCATCCACCGGTCAACTCGGGCTTTATAGCTATCTCAGAAAGGGAAGAATCTGACTTTCTCCCACCAAAAAGTTTGAGGTCTGCTTGGTTTGTAGCATCCACATGCAAAGTACCTTCTGTACCATAAATCCATACACCATTTCCCGGAGCATGACCCAAGACATCGCTGAACCTAATATGCAAAACCGGGCCTGTAAACATCTCACACAGGATTTCAACGTGGTCAGGTATCGTCAGCACCTGCAAATCGCCATTTTGATCAGGTCGCTGAGGTACTGTTACTCTGGTTATTGCTTGAACTGTAGCCGCAGGGCCTATCCATCGCATTACAGCCTCGTACCAGATACCCAGACCCATGATGTTATAGCCACTAAAATCTCTACTTTGGCGCCAATGATATGGCTTGTCCTTATCGACAAATCCTCCCTGGGTGATAGCAGCATCCACCGACAATATGTCCCCCAGATATCCGTCTTTAATAAGAGTTTTGATGGTCTTATCTAAATTTAGGGTGTGGGGTGCTGGAACTATTTGGGTAACAAGACCCGGAAAATTCTTAGAAGCTTCCAACATGATATGAGCCTCTGAGGCATTTGTTGCCATTCTAGCCTCGGTCTGCACATGTTTCCCGTTTTCCAAAGCGGCGAGTACCAGGGTGCAGTGCATGTACGGCCAAGTTCCTATACATACAGCATCGTTATCAGGGTCCTCCATAACATCTATCCAATTGTCATAAACTTTCTCTATACCAAATTCATCGGCGACTCTTTTCCCAGATGCCATACTTCTATTACAAACACTGTCTATAACTACATTATCCATGGCATTAAGCCCAGGTATATGCCTAAGTGTTGTATTTCCACCAGCCCCAACAAGTCCGATTTTTATGCTTTCACTTGTCATAATTGGTACCTCTTCAGTTTTCCCTTAAATTGTCATATTGAATATGAATTATATTTGAGTCGTGATTCGCAGTCTACGCAGAGAATCGAGCTGGGTCCGATTCCGCCAATACAGGGTGAGATTCACCACGAGAAACTAGATCAGCTATCAACATACCAGCACCAGGTCCTCTTCCGAAGCCCGAAGAACAAAGCCCTGTTACCACAAATAAATTATCATTCGCTGGTATCCTGCCGATAACTGGCTGACCGTCCTTTGAAAATGGCATCAATCCAGACCACGTCGTCGATATTGGTAATCCGGATAACAAAGGAAGAACTTCTGTAGCCTGTCCTTTGTTAATTTCCACCCCTCCCGCGTCCACTGTCTTATTGAAACCGGCGTCTCGACGATCACCGCCAAAGATAATTTCTCCATTTTTACGTTGTCTTCCATATAGGTGTCTCGTTACTCTTTGTTCTCCAAAGTGNGTTAATTCAGGTGGAGAAATGCTGTCTACGTATGGATTTTCACTCCAATGAAAACTAGATTCGAATGATGAAATTGTGCTGAAAACCCTNGGCGGCAAAGGGTCTGTAGACCACATTTGTCCTACAACTGGTTCTATAGGTATATTTGCGCCTACCATTTCACCAATATTTTTACACCAGGCCCCGGCAGCAATAACAACGAACTGTGCCTCATAATTCCCGTTATTTGTCTCAAGATCCCATATTCCATGGTGTGATCGCATACCAATTACTTGGGTATTTGTTTGCACTTTAGTACCTGCATTCAAAGCAGCTTGCCCAAATGCCCGNGTTGTCTTTAGTGGATCAGCCTGACCTCTNGTAGGAGAATAAACATATCCAAGCAAATCTGGGTTCAATTCCGGCTCTATCGCCTTCGCCTCGTAAGAACTCAATAACTGCAGGTTAAAACCATCTTTTTGAGATTGTATAACCCGGTTCTGGGCATACGAATATTGCTGCTCATTATGTATNGCCGTGAAAGACCCTGACTGTCTAAATTCCAAGTCATAACCCAACTCAATCTGAAGCCGCTTGAAAATGTTCAGGCTCCCCATTGTTAGGTATTCCTGCAATTTAGGCGAATTACCCCATCCTGCACCACCAAGTCCTCCCATATTGACTCCGGATGCCTCCCCCGAAACCTCCCCCATATCCAAAAGCAAAGTTGACATTCCTGATTCAGACAAGTGAAAGGCTGCAGAACAACCTGCTATACCAGCACCTATTACGATCACATCAGCATTCAAATTACTTCGCTCCCATTTTTGATAAAAAACTATATCTTGGGATAATTAAGTCGTCCTTGTCGTTCAGTGAAAGCCCTCAACAAAAAACCATCACCAGTCGTGACATACAAGGTCGATAAATCCTCACCGCCAAATGAACAATTGGTTGGCCTATCAAACGGAGTAGAATGTGTTTCCAGCACCTCTCCTGACGCAGAAAATACGTATATCATGGGGCCTGGTCCCCCCGCCTTATATCCAGCGGTAGCCACGATATTTCCATCTGCATCAAGCACCATCCCGTCTATCCCCCTGTGTTCGCCAAAATCATGTATTACCTCATGGTCGCCTAATGACCCATCCGCATTAACCGGGTAAGCTCGTAGCTGTCTTTTTTCCTCCGGTAATCGACCACTTTGAGCCACATACAAANTTTGAAAATCTAGGGAAAACAGAAGCCCGTTCGGCCGGGTAGTATCCTCGGTTACTCGGCTCACAGCCGTTGACTTCCCGTCTGTCATATCTATTCTGTAGACAGAGTCATGGTCCAACTCTTTATTTGACCTATCTTCGCTCCAAGGNCCACCGGCACCTTCATAAAAAGGATCTGTAAACCAGANNCTTCCCTGAGGATCTATCGCCAAATCATTTGGAACGTTAAATCTGCTGCCTTGATACGATTCCGCTAAAACCTCTGTTGAGTCACCGTCATANCTGACAACTCTTCTTCCTCCCCCTTCGCAAGCATACAAGTTTCCAGATTCATCAAACATCAATCCATTGGCACAATTAGTATTTTCTCTAAAAACCTCAGTNGTGCTNGTTCTNGGATTAAATCTATATATTTTGCTTTCAGGAATGTGGGTGAATAAAAGAGATTCACCGTCCCACGCTGGACCCTCACTGGTACCCCCAAATGGTCCTTGTACTGCTATGAAATCCCAACTCATTATTTCTTCCTCCTAAATTACTTCTTCTGACTCGCCTACAACACCGATGGTCTCACCACCTAGTTCAGATCCTACTGATTTTATTTCTCCAAACTCCTCTCTATACCCATTATGCATAGTTCTGGCATCACTNGAGTAAAGAACAAACCTTGCTCCTTCTCGAAGCCATTTTTGAGTCAGTTCAACTGTTTGGTGATGAATCAAAACCGGTTTACCGGCAGCTTCACTTTTTGCAATTATTTCTCGTAGAGCAGCTTCATAATCTGGATGGTCATATTGATCCGGTATCCCTAAGGTTATTGTGAGATCGTTTGGCCCCACAAAAATNGCATCAATTCCTTCTACTTTAAGCATNTTTTCCAAGTTTTCGATAGCTGGGACACTCTCAATNCCTATTATGCAAACATTATTCTTATTTCGATTTTCCAGGTAGGCTNTCGTTGCTTCACTTGGTAATTCCCCGGTTTCCACGGCTTTCTCAGCTAANGCCCCTTTCAGTGGCCTCCATCGAGCAGCCGCAACGACTTCTTTTACTTGGTCTACTGTCTCACAATATGGGGCAAGTACCCCTTGCGCACCTGCATCAATATACATAGTCACATAGTGAGACGCAGGGATCGGAATTCGTACAATGGGAACCACTCCACTGTATGTGAAAGCTGCCAGGAAATCTGCTACTTCAGCCCTACTACGGGGAGCGTGTTCTGTATCAATAATTACGTAATCTAAACCAAATGCAGAGATTGTTTGTGACCACCTAGGGTTGCGTCCCATACTGAGCATAGTTCCGTAAACAATACCGCCGCCGCTCGTTTTGTTTCGTAACTGCTCTCCATTCATTAGTTCTCTCCTGAAGTTTCGTAACGATCCATCATCGAATTATAAAATTCGTTTGTGCATTGTACTCAGTGATATTTAACAGGTCTACGAAAAGTTTTTGGATTTCCGATTTCCAGTAATGAATCCAACCACTCCCGTGGCAGCCCCGGCTCCCACTACCACAAATGCGGACCCAACCCCTAGGGCTCCAATTATCGGCCCGACTATAAAATTGCCTCCTGAAGCGCCAATATCCCAAGCTTGCTGGAGGGTACCGATAGCAGATCCTCTTTCATTCGCTGGAACTCGGTCTATCACCAAAGAATTAATACCAGGATAAATCAGTCCATATCCAACCCCGTGAAAAAATGCCGCACCAAAAAACATACCCGAAGTAAAAGATCCGGAAAGCATAAACATCGCTACAGAGACTAATGTTAGGCCGGGAATAATTACAGCGGACCTTCCAAATTTATCTGCAATACGACCACTTAACAGGGTTGTGAGCATCGTCATGCCTGACAGTATAGTGAAATAAAATCCAGGATTTACACCTAATTCCCTAACATCCGAAAGCATTGGAAGGAAGGTGCTTACAGGAGCCATGGTAAACGCATAGGTCAAAAAGATTAGAGTGGGAAATATCGCTGCTCTGCTGATAAAGGGCGCATCAGACATTTCATTTTCATTCTCTGGTGTGATAGGCATCCTAGTTCGAGAATCTGACATCGTTAGACAAACGAAAAAAGACACTAATGCCACGGCAGAGGCGACTATAAAGGCCAAAGAAAAACTAAAACTATCAGCTATGAAAAACCCGATCGGTGGAGCATATAACTGAGCTATAGATATCGAGTTACCCATGTATGACATACCTTCCCCACGCCTGGATTCAGGAGCCAGATTGGCAACCACGGTACTCGTGGCCACCGGAGCAATCGCAAGACCTACACCCTGAGCCATACGAACAGGTACTATCCACCACTCACTAGGCAGGGGAATGTATAAAACAGTGGTTCCCACAAATATTAATATCCCGACCATGATTACTCTTTTGGGCCCAGATTTTAAAATCCATTTACCCGCCATAGGTCGGAAAATTACCCCGGCCAATCCAAAAGTTGCGATAATGACACCTATCTCCCATTCCTTTCCTCCAAGTTTGTCTATAAACCCTGGAACCACCATAAAAAGAGAGAAAAACCCAGCGAGAAGTAGATGAGCCACCAGAAGATTTATAACGAAATCTCTCGACCATAAAGATTCTGAAGATTCTGAAGCCATAATAAAAATGCTCTCCTTAATGAATTCAACCACACCGAAATTATTACAGAATTACATTGCATGAAACGATTGACGTGAATATGCCGCAATGTTACCTTCTGAAGTATTCCAACCCGGATATTGTAACCCTTTCTTAGTGACCCACGATGGCCCAGTCTGTTAAAAAACCGAATATTCCTTGTGAAATAAATTCAGACCAAACGCCATCAAAAAAAAGAAGGTTCTCAAACATACTAGATGCCCTCTCCTATAGGGACTTCAGGTGGCTATGGATAGGCTCATTTGTATCTTTCATGGCAATGAATATGCAAATGATTACAAGAAGTTGGCTCATATTGAGAGTGACAGACGATTCCCCTTTGGCACTCACACTTGTTACTTTGACCTTTGCTTTACCCATGACGGTTGTGGCCCCTTTTGCTGGAGCTTTAGCAGATCGGTTTTCCAGAAAAAAATTAATTGTTTTTAGCCAAATTGGCAGTGGAATTCTTACATTAATTCTTGGAACCCTCGATTTGACTGGTATTGTCACTTTTTGGCACATTATGGTGATTGGGATTTTCAATGGTTCATTAATGTCCATAAACATGCCAAGCCGCCAAGCAATAATTTCTGACATAGTTCCCGACTCAAAATTAATGAATGCTATCTCTCTTAGCAACTCCAGTATGAACTTAACCAGNGTCGCTGGCCCTGCGNTAGCAGGGTTTTTAATTTTACTATTGGATACGGCCGGGGTATTTTTTGTTATTTCTATTATTTATGCTTTCGCTGCTGTCACTATTGGAATGGTCCACTATGCCCCTAACAGAGTGGCAAAAACTGGTAAAAATGTTGGAAGGGATGTGGGAGATGGAATACGTTACGCTTTTGCCAACCCGGTTCTGAGAGGACTATTCATTATGTCTTTCATACCAGTACTTTTTGGCTTTTCCTATATGGTTTTGGTTCCAGCATGGGCAAGAGAAGCATTGGCTATCGAATCTGATGGGTTGGGAATTCTACTAATGCTAATGGGCATTGGGGCGACAATCGGAACACTTCTACTTTCAGTGATGGGTAATATTCCAAGAAGAGGGATGGTAATGCTCTGTGCCTCCCTAGCTTGGGGTGTGGCTTTGGCAGTATTTGCTCAGGTCACCTCATTCTCTATAGCAGTCCCATTTCTCATATTTATCGGTTTCACTAGTTCAATGTACATGTCCCTAAACATGACTATGGTGCAACTCAAAGCTGATCCGGAGATGAGAGGNCGTACTATGAGCATANCCATGATGACCTTCGGTATGATGCCTTTAAGTGCTGTTCCGTTTGGTACTTTAGCTGAAAAAATAGGAACTGCCGATTCTTTGACAATAAGCGGGATTTTACTTGCTGTGTTCACCATCGGTTTTGCTATAGCCAACAAGACTTTCAGAAAAATGGATTGACGGAATGGGAAGTTACTTTTGCTTTTCTGCTCTCCGCCTAAATCATAATGATTATCTAAACGCAGGTATAATGNGGCTTCATAAGCGGTTACAACACTTTAACAACTACCCAATGCCGTTGGACACTAGAGCGAAGCGCAATGCCTAGTACGTCTCGTTGGTTGGGATGTAAAAGTAGTCGGCATGGTAGAGACATTTATTAGCTCTGACCACGAGATAGATTTCGGACCCGTACATGAAATAAATGCGTGCTTTTTAAATGACAAAAAAACATAGTAACTTTCAGTAAGAATTTATAGGTTAGGATTATGAGTGACCCAACCCAAAAAGGAAAAATTCAATCAGTACTGGGCTTAGTAGATCCAGCGGACCTTGGTTTAACAATGACTCATGAACATCTACTTATAGATTTCTCTGTCATGTTCAACCCTTCCCCAGATGTAACAACGCAAAGATTGGCACATACACCGGTTTCCATNGAAAATCTGGGGTGGATAAGACAGTATTCCTANAGCAATCTCGACAATCTTTTGGTACTTGATGAGGACACAGCCATAGAAGAAGCCACGCTATATCAAAGGCATGGAGGTGGGGCAATCGTTGACGCAACCACCGTCGGAATAGGAAGAGATCCCCTGGCGCTTGCAAGAATATCTCGAGGGGCCGGTCTCCATGTCGTGATGGGAGCGGGGTATTATGTCGATGCAGCTCAACCTAACAGAATTAATGAAATGGATGAAAATGATATTTATCAAGAAATAGTCCNGGATATTCAANTAGGGGTAGGCAGCACAGGAATTAAGGCCGGAATCATTGGCGAAATTGGCTGTACATGGCCCTTGAGGGCNAATGAGTTAAAAGTTCTGAAAGCATCTGCTCGAGCTCAANCAGAGACCGGAGCCTCCATCCTGATACATCCGGGCAGGGACGAAAACGCTCCAATTGAAATCCTCAACATACTCATNGACTCNGGAGCCGACATTTCCAGAGTGATTATGGGACATTTAGACAGGACAGTAGATACAATAGAAATGCTGGAAAAAATAGCCGANACTGGGTGTGTTCTGGAATGGGATCTCTTCGGAAACGAAGTGTCTTTTTACCAGCCTTCTGACTTTGATATGCCCAGTGATGCGCAGCGCCTCAATTTCATTAGACACATGATAGACAATGGTTTGGGTGACCGAATTGTCATATCCCATGACATTTGTACTAAACACCGACTTGTGAAATATGGCGGCCATGGTTACGGTTACATACCAGAGCACATAATTCCAAGAATGCGAAACAGGAATTTCGACGAATCTGAAATAGAAGCAATAACAAAAAATACGCCAGCGAGACTACTTACGATCGTATAAAAATTAGACTAAAACACCAAATCCTGATTTAGTGCATATTTCTATTCGATTACCTTCGGGGTCATTCAAGAAAAAAACTCTTTGCCCATCATTCCTGGTTGTNATGTCAGTGGTCTCAATTCCTTTCTGCTGAACTACTTTAGCAGCTGCATCTATGTCTTCGACTTCGAAAGCACCATGATGTGAAGGGATCGAGGGCCCCTCAGGGGTTTCAACAATATGTATCATCGCTCCACTCGGTAATTGGAGCCAAATTATGTGTTCAGCATCAACCTGTTTAGGTATTTGTTTCACTCCAAGTACGTCTACCCAAAATTTTGTTGCCTTCTCTTTATCAACTACGTTGTATGTCACATGATTGACCGCTTTCAGTCTGACATGATCTTCTGTTAGGCTCATTTGGACCCCCTCTGATATTATGCTCTGTGCCGATATGTCCTACATAGAATTGAACAATAGTAGCAACGATAAAAAAAGTCCAACTAGGAGAACCCAATGGGAACGATAGAAGACAGAATTAAGGAATTGGGAATCGAATTACCAGATTCGCCAGCTCCTATGGCAAATTATGTGCCGGTGGTGAGAACAGGTAATTTAATATACCTCTCAGGGGTAGGACCCACCCCCAAACCAGATGGAAGTCCCTATATAGGAAAACTCGGCGGAACCCTTGGTGTGGAGGAAGGCTATGATCTCGCTAGGTTNACGGCAATAAACTTGGTTGCCAGATTAAAGGGGTACTTAGGAGAACTAGATAGAGTNAACCAGATTGTCAAACTACTCTCAATGGTTAATTCAGTACCAGACTTCACGGAGCCTCCAGCTGTGACAAACGGTTGTTCCGATTTACTGGTAGAAATTTTTGGTGACAAAGGGCGTCATGCCAGATCAGCAGTTGGAGTAGCAACCCTACCTGGCGGTATGCCAATCGAAATAGAAATGATTGCAGAAATATCAGATTAACGAGTCTAAATCAAGAAACTTATGAATAATATTCTCTTGGTTGGAGGTGGGGAATTTCAAGAAGAATGCCTCGCTATGGATTCTTATTTGGTGGAGTCCTTAAATAAAAAACATCCACTTGTCGCGATAATTCCTACGGCCGCCGCAAACCAACAACCTGAAAAGGCTGCAGACAATGGGGTTCGATATTTTGATTCTCTGGGAGCAAATGCGAACCCAATCCTGATTTTAAACAGAGCCCATGCAGAAGATGAAACCTACTTCAGTAACATACGTGAAGTCGACCTCATATATTTAACAGGAGGAGACCCAAAACACCTGTTAAAAACTTTATACCAAACACCATTCATGGCCTCTATTACAGAAGCCGTATCGAAAGGGGCAACTCTAGCAGGTTCGAGTGCAGGAGCAATGGTATTAGGTAGCAAAATGAGATACCGAAGTTGGATGCCAGCCATCGGCCTTATTTCAAATACTGCTGTCCTACCTCACCATGAAAATAGTGTCCCCGAAACAGTTTTGTCTGAAAATCAATCTGAGTTACAGTCAGGAATGGAGATTATTGGTATTGACTCCGCTACTGGAGTTTTTCTGGGAGACAACGGAGTCAAAATCAAAGGGAAAGGCAAAGCCGTATTTTACAGTAGAAGCACTTTCAAGATAATAGAATCAGCTTCTTAAACTAGTAATCAGGCATCCAAATTTATTTTCATTCCGTCATTCACCAGGGCATCAACTGTATTTCCGTCGACGAGATGTTCTTTAACGATTGTTTCTACGTCATCNGGGTTTGCAATGTACCATGTGCCTTCATTTCCAGGCCCATANACAATCATGCTGCATTGATCAGTTTCACATTTCCTATGTTGACTCGTGCAACCCGTACTAGACACATATACGCTTTTTCTGAGTCCGTACTTCGACAACATTTCTACAACTTTTCGTTTTACCTCCGCGCCACCCTTATTTCCGCAATGAATTCCATCTTCTCTTTCAACATCACAAACCAGGACATGATTCTTAAATTCAGGCATAGTGCTTCTCCTCGTAACCGTAAGTTCTAGCNAAAAGATTCTATCAGCCTTATATTCCTGTCACAAATTACCGAAAGATTAAATACATGTTAATGTTGTCAAATACTAGATTAGGAATTTTGATATGTGCGCAAATAAAAATGCAGGAAGGCTATCTGGGAAAGTAGCCCTTATAACAGGCGCTAAGTCTGGAATTGGGGANGCATGCGTAAAAAGATTCGNGGAAGAGGGGGCCAGCATTGTAGCGGCAGATATATCGGTTCCAGATACCNACATTGNGGACACTAGCAGCATTTTGCAAATTTCAGGCGATGTTACCAAATCAGGTGATGCTGCTGAAATGGTAAATAAAGCTAAGCAAGCATATGGAAAACTCGATATCTTAGTTAACAGTGCCGGAATAAGTAGCCGAAACGCTTTTGAGGAAGATGCAGACCCTGAGGCAATATGGGACAGGGTGATAGAAGTAAATTTAAAAGGTACCTATTTGGTCTCTAGGCATGCAGTACCAGAAATGGAACTGAACGGAAGTGGATCAATAATCAACTTGGCTTCCATAAACGGATTGGTA
This sequence comes from Dehalococcoidia bacterium, assembly GCA_002708495.1. Taxonomy (GTDB): domain Bacteria; phylum Chloroflexota; class Dehalococcoidia; order Lucifugimonadales; family UBA826; genus UBA11996. The sequence continues at coordinate 17,362 of PAON01000061.1, forward strand.
GGTTATCCAGTTGGTATCGGGGGTGGGTTTAATGCATATCCTCCTTCAAAAGGTGGTGTCATCCAATTCACGAAAACTTTGGCAAACGATATGGCATCCAAAAATGTTCGAGTCAACTGTTTGTGCCCTGGATATGTGGAGACTAACCTAACTGAATCTTTAACTAACAATGAGTCTACCTATCAACAATTAAAGAATTTACANCCTATGGGACGTTTAGGACGACCAGAAGAAATAGCTAACGCAGCTTTATTTCTTGCTTCTGATGAAGCATCCTTCATTACTGGTTCTTCGTTAGTTATAGACGGTGGGTATACTTCTCAGTAAATACTGTCATCGAACTGTCTTAAAGACCCTAACCCTACTTTTGTATATTTCATCGCCTAACGACCTTAAAGCCTCACTGTTTGGTTCATCTATATTTATTAATCTAGACATAACCTTCCCATCAAATTTTTCAATAAATCCACACCTTTTCTTGAATCCGTTTACCGTGTGTTTCTCACCGCCCAGAAACAGGTAATCAATGTCGTTCATCCTCGGTTCAAATATACGTTGAGACACTTCACAGACCTTGTCATATAGTTCTCGGATCAATCTTTCTCTGCTTCTCTCAAATCTTCTTTGTGAAGATCCTCCNGCCTTATGACGATTTTTCATCTGNCGNCCTTCTGTCTTNGTCTCTACNAATTCCTGNCCATCCATTAGNGCAACGGCATANCTTCCTAGTCTGACTAGGACCACNGCAACCNTTTTAGGTACATCAAATATNTCTTCCAANAGTAGNGTGTCTTGATCTTGCNTNATTGCATCCATNGAAAANGGNAAAGGNGGTTCNATGACNGTTAATTCNTCATCNCGTCTGAACAGNACCATCCCNGTGTCATTAGAGCCNACTTCGTTNATAACGGCCTCTATAACGGGNCCTGCGATTTNGGGGGTGACGGANTTANTCTCTTTAAAATTNGCCGCAAGATAGACNGTACGGTCTGTGTANGTATTTTCAGCNANCTCANTCAGGTGTTTAAAAACCGCTTCTTTTGANAGCCAATTATCGCTTNTNTGGACNATTTGCATTGCAAGNTCCCATGTATTTTATCTATATTATTCGGCGCCAGTGATATCGTCGTACTTCTCCTCACATATATCCATCACACCTTGGAAATCTTCATTCAAAATATATCCTTCCTCAATTAATTTTTGAGTGGCTTCTTTTATTTTAAGCATATAATCTTGCTTGGTAGGATAAAGGCTTTCTAGTGACGGTCGGGGATCATGATCTCTTTCTTTTTCAATTTCAGTGGAAGGAAGCGCCACAGTCCATCCTGCCAATCCCCCAGTTATTCCGATAAGAAGTCCTTCGTTGCCAATCAAGGAATGTCTCGTGTTCCACCCGGTATTAGTAGCCACAGGAACGCTTATGTCTGGAAGGCGGATACCTGATATCTCATTTAATGTTTCATCTACATCCGATACAAAGGCAGGATACGTTTCACCTTGTTCCGGTGGGAGCTTGACTGTTCTACCCAAATGCTGCTCATCGCCGTAATCTAATCTCATGGGATTTAAAACTCTATCGGGTAGTCTTATGCCAGGAATCCTTGAAAATTTTTCTATTACATCCTTAGTTTCGATCGCGGAGCCATCTTCATGTCTCGGGTGACTACTGGGTGGCGGGTCGTTTTCGCCTTTTACCCAATTATTCATATTGGTCAAACAACCTCTCAAAATCGGAGTGTAATTGATACCATTGAAAGGCAAATTACCCCTTACGGAATCTGATTCTCTAACCGTCTCTAAAGGATATTTCCCTGAACCATGTTGGGTCCCTGAAAAATGATAGCGCCTAACATTAGGGTGTTCTGGGGCATCACTATTATCTTCTATATTGGTGTGTATTAAGGCAGCATCTCCACGCCAATATTCGGCGGAACTGTTTGTAAACATTATTTTGGGAACATTTCCTTGACCGGTCATTCTGTCTAACAATCCATCCTCCCTACCGGTTACCGTGTCTTTTTGTTCAGTATCAGTGAATGGAAATAACTCTGGAATTATGTAGCAAACATCTTTGGAAGGTTGTCCAAAGCGTAGATTGAACTCTCCCCTCATCCCACCGCCTACATGAGCAATTATTCCATCCATGGATTGCCGAGCGGACTCATCAACGTTCATACCTGTGTATATATATTGCCTAAGAAACCGGCCGGTCTGCGACACTCCGTAAGATATCGCATGATGTACGTACCCACTCAGTGGATTACCTTCTTCTTCCGAGGCATATTTCATAAAGGAACAAATATCCCTAACCGCGGCAAATCCTAAGCCAACAATACGACTACCCTTTGCCGTATAAACCAACTTATATATCCGTCCTAATTCGAATCCNCCNTGNAGNTGTACGTGCGACACGTCNGGTTCNATTTCNGAATCCTCCACCCGGACAAGANCCCATTTNTCTCTTTCAATCAGTTCNGGNNTCCCGTTTGGTTGATCTTGCACCATNANCTCNGCCTCAAGCTCAGTCTCATCNGCAGCCGGGTTTTTCAAGTGATATCGNTCAGCTAGAGGAAAAACNGAAGTTGCAACATTTGCCTGATATTGGTTCATGACCCTGCCACTTAATTGTTCTCCATCGACGTATGCCTCTGGTACGGAAAGCCCGATCAATCCAGGTATGTCCGGCACATCTGCTTGCCATCCACAAAACATCACCGTATAACCCTCCCTCATTAAAAAGCCGTTACCGGATTCAATCGGTGAAGTAGGGTCTGTAGGCCTGTTTGCACTATTAAACCCGTAAAGTACGGTCTTGTTTCCTCTATTTACGACATCAAGGAACATAGTGCCATTACCTTTGTCTGGATCAGAAGGAGTTAACAAAACGAAATCAGCCGAAAATTCAACCTTCCCGTCAGCATTACGGGGAGCTAATTGGATATCAACTATTCTTTCGTTTGACTCGGATAGAGGATCTATTTCGAAATAGGCTTTCCCTTGCAAATGGTCATAGGTCCCTATGTCTCCATATTCCTCACCATTTTCTAACAAACCCTTACTGGTTATTTCAAATCGACTTACCGACATTTTTTACCTCCCACAACATAAACCTCATTCTAGCATTCTAATTTCTCTCGGAGGACATTGACTGTAAGACAGGTCAAATCCTAAACTCTTTATCTAATGATCGTAGATACTACTGCATCCGGAGATAACACCGATGAGGATTTCAGTCGCTGCCGACCACAACGGATATGAATTAAAAAACGAAATATCAGAAATTCTCAAAAGATATGGGCATGATGTCATCGATATCGGGCCTCATTCTTTAGACCCTTTAGATGATTATCCGGATTTCGCAAAACCTCTGGCGAAGAGTGTATCTTCAGGAGAAACTGATAGAGGAATAATGGTTTGTGGAAGTGGGGTCGGGGCTTCTGTGGCTGCAAACAAAGTCAAAGGAGTAAGGGCAGCAGTATGCCACGATATTTATTCGGCCCATCAAGGAGTTGAACACGACAACATGAACATTCTCTGCCTAGGATCACGGATCGTCGGCACCGAGGTGGTACGGGAATTAGTTTCAGCCTTTATTTCTGCTGAGTATACAAATGAGGAAAGACATGCACGAAGATTAAATAAAGTGATCGAAATGGAGAACGACTTTAGCTAACATTTAGCTATATTCCGCCCCCAGTAAACAGGCTACTGGTCTCCTAGTTCGCTCTGCTTCCTCAAAAGCCACACTTATCCTATCCACGTCATCATTCGACTCTACCAAATAATAGTTAATACTATAGGCGTGCAATATTGGTTCGGTAAAACGAGCATCTGAATCTTTGGTTATTCCATGCCCTGTCCAACCTCTATAACCGATCATCATGACCAATGGAAACTCTATATCAGTACCTAAACCACGGATAGAATCCCCAGCTTCAAACATACCTGTATTTTGGATTAAGACAACGGGGTTTTTACCACCTACCCACACCCCAGCTGCTATAGCTATAGATTCCCCTTCCCGGCAACCATATAAAATGAGTTACCCCGTTTTTCTTGAACTGCTCTATTATCGGGGGAGGAGTTAAAACCTGTTCCATTAAATCTACACATTCTTAATAAAATGCATGAAGCTATTATGGCAAATTATATTAACCACACTAATTTTCAGTCTATCAGCCTTTACGCCATATCTCAGCATCATCAGCAGGAGAATATCCTAAATCTCTCTCCGAGTTACTTATGTCCCAAAATCTCCACTTATTTCTCGATACGCCGTAATAGATTCCATATTTCAAGTTTGAAGGAGCCTCTATACACCTTCCAAATAAATTGCTTAAATCAGTATGGCTAAGGAGGGTAGCGAATTGCCTCTGGTTTGTAGGTTTACCTTCAGAATTAAGAGTTCCAATTCGTACCGAAAGAGAACTGATTCCATATTGGTCAGAATAAAATCTACCCGCGGCTTCTCCAAAGGCTTTAGCAATCCCGTAGGGCCCGTCAGGCCTAACCGGCATATCTGTGGTTATTAATGGAATTGAATCTGATTCAAGGCCACTATAATCACCCTTCACAATTTCGCTATATGGGCTATCAAATTCATACATACCAGTGGCATGATTCGAACTGGCAAAGATAACCCTTTTTACTCCCGAAATTTTAGAAGCCTCCAAAGCATTAGAAGTGCATTTTAAATTGACACCATGAATAACATCCCAAGCACTGTATTGGCTGGGATTACTTGCAAGATCAATGACAGTATCAACACCGTGAAAAGCCGGCAGTATATCTTGAAGAATAGAACAGTTTGCCTTCACAGTCTGAACTTGGTTAGATTCTTCCAAGTCCACTCCCATGATCTCGTATTTATGCTTTAAGGATTCTGCCAGCAAAGTTCCTACCAATCCTGATACCCCAGTAATTAAAATCTTTTTTTTATCCATGTGGCACACTCTCAAAAAATGGTGGCAAACCTAAAATAGAATGGAATAAGAAAATCTACTAGCTTTTTTATCAGGAAAATTTGATTCCCACAATAGCTGGCAGTGCCTCGTTTTGATTGATCCAAATCTCCAATGCTGTGGTTGGGGGGTTTCCGGATAACTTAATGATGGATATAATTCCGAAACTTTCTGATTTTTAGCATCCTTATGTAAGGAAAATATGAGCTAAAAAAACGGAAAATTACCTAAACNTACGAGGTGCAACGTTTTGGAAGCTTACTGCCTTAAATGCAAAGGACCGCATGAAATCAAAGAACCTAATGAGATCACACTTAAAAATGGAAGAGCAGCCACTCAGGGAAAATGTGGAGCTTGTGGTTCGAAAGTATTTAGAATTGGAAAATCTAGTTAGTGATAGTTTGAGAAATGAGGTGAAATGATGGCTACTACAACAACACTGTCTGGAGAGGTAATAGAGGAATTAAAGCAGCAGGCTGCTGAGCACTTTTGGCCTCATGCCCGCCAAACCAACGACATGTTTGGAGATAACGGGCTCAAGCTTGTGAGTGATTCAAAAGGGGTATGGGTTTACGACGTTGAAGGNAACGAATGGTTTGACACCTTATCTGGTATGTGGCTGGTAAATATCGGCCATGGTAGAAAAGAAATTGCCGATGCTGTTTATGAACAAATGCAAGGAATCTCTTACTCCCCCGGTGGCACTTTAACCCCCGTAACTGCAGAACTTGCGGGAAGAGTAGCCGCCCTGGCACCCGACAAACAGGCAAGAGTGTACTTTGTCAGTGGTGGATCAGAAGCAGTTGAGAGTGCCCTCAAAATGGCGAAGAATTACCAGAAGAATATAGGNGAAGGCACCAGGTATAAGGTTATAAGCAGAAAAGGTTCGTACCACGGGGCAACTCATGCNTGCATGAGTCTCGGTGGGGGAGGTATAGCTGCTCCTATTAATTATGGTCCTCTCATGCCAGGAAACATTCATATTGAACAACCCGACGCATACCGAGGAAGATGCTGCAGCGCTGACGGAGGATGCACACTCGAATGTGCAAAGGACTTGGAACGAGCCATACTTCATGAGGGACCATCCACTGTAGCTGCCTTCATCGGTGAACCAATTTCAGCGGCATCAGGTATCCATATCCCTCACCCAGAGTACTGGCCTACAATCCGAGAAATATGCGATAAATACGGTGTCGTGATGATATGCGACGAAGTGATAAATGCGTTCGGCAGGACTGGAAAAATGTTCGCTACGGAGCATTGGGGTATTAAGCCTGATATTACTACTGTTGCTAAAGCACTAACCAGCGGATACCTTCCGATTGGCGCAGCNATCGCCAGCAAAAAAATTGCTTCAGCTTTTGAGGGCGGCGATGACGATACATTCAGACACCTAATAACATTTGGTGGAAACCCGGCATCCTGTGCCGCAGCCATCGCNAATCTTGATATTATGGAAAATGAAAATATCGTAGAAAATGCAGCTGCCATGGGGGACTACATGTATGAGCGACTGCAATCACTATATGATCATAAAATAGTTGGGGATGTTCGCGGCGGAAAAGGACTATTGAGTGCTGTTGAACTTGTAAAAGACCGGGATACGAGAGAAAAATTTCCAGCCGAATTAAAATTAGCGGACAAAGTCACTGCAGCATTACAAAAACATATGATACTCGGACGAGCTGGAGATACTATCCCAATTGCACCCCCTCTTTGCATAACAAAAAATGAAATCGATCATTTTGTGGGTCAACTCAACTCGGCTTTGACGGAAATAGAAACAACCTTGTAGACATCCAATATGGAATCAAACGTTTGTGTCGTAGGCGGAGGTATAGTAGGACTGTCCTCCGCCTATTTNCTTGCCAAAACAGGGCATTCAGTCACGGTGATCGAAAGGGATTCAATCGGCAGTCACGCTTCGGGATTCGCCTATGGGAGNCTAAGCCCCCTGGGTGAGGCTGGCCAGGCGGATGATATTTTGCCNGAGCTAGAAATAGCCCGNATGGGGATGGATATACATACCCAATTTTCAAAAGAATTATTTGAAAGTACGGGAATAAATACAGACCATAGGTTTCGCCCAGCCCTAGACTTAATTTTTACCGCATCTGAAGCTACCGAGGCAAAAAAACAAGTCGAATGGAGAACCGACGAAAAAGGCTACCGTGTCGAATGGCTCAGCAGTGAGGAAGCCCTGCAGGTAGTCCCTCATATTTCAAAAGAAATACTGGGGGCTGTCTATACGGAAGGGGTAGCCGACGTAGAACCTTACAAATTATTGTTGGCGTTAACACAAGCATGTGAATTACTTGGAGTCGATATTATCCACGGAGACGTAAGTGGTGTCATCCGTGAGGGTGCCACTATCGCAATAACCACTCCAAGTGGGGTCAGGACCTGTGAAAATCTAGTCCTAGCGATGGGACCTTGGATGGGTCGAACAACCGAATGGCTCGGTATAGATGTGCCCATAACCCCTTTAAAAGGCCAAATAATAAGACTGAATGCACCAAATGTTACAGTGAACTGTTCCGTCGGATGGCAAGGAAATTACGCATGTACAAAACCGGATGGACTCTTGTGGGCCGGAACCACTGAAGAGAATGTGGGTTTCAATGACCGACCAACTACCAGTGGTAGAGATCAAGTACTCGAGGCACTGACCAAAATGATACCTAATTTAGATGACGCAACCCTAGTACAGCATACCGCCTGTCTACGGCCACTTCCGATAGACGGGAAAATCATTATAGGGTCAGTTCCAAACGATCAAAATATATTTTTGGCTACCGGAACCGGTAGAAAAGGAATTTTGCTCGGGCCAGCGATGGGCAAGATCATTTCACAGCTGATTTCAAAGCAACAACCCGAAGTTGAAATAACCTCTTTCAGCCCGGCTAGATTCGCTTCCCCTTAGATTTTTATTGGAGCGGGGAAAAATCGAAAGGCAGCAATATCTTATTTTCTTGTTTTACAGGAGCAACTCCACCTTTAGGCGGCCACACGCCCTGCGCCCTCGTCTCCGTTCTAACGCTGGCACGTTGCTCAAAGGAATCATATGACCACATGTGTATGAATTTATTCAGTCCTCCAACATCAGAATACCAACACCCAACCAGAGGAGAATATTCTTCTCTTATTTCAATGGCTGCCCCCCAAGCATCTAACACTTTAGGGATATCTCCAGGTTTATAGGTATAAATCCTCATCTCATAAATGGGGCCCATATTTTTAGGTTCCAAAGGCCTCATGAAAGGTGCCGGAAGCATAATTTCACTTTCCATATTTAAAATGATGTCATTATTATCTGGTGGCCAATCACCACCTGATACCGCTTTGGACCTAACTTCTGATCTGTGATTTGAATCTTCATATGGCCAAATATGGACAACCTGATTGAGTGGTCCCATCTCGGTATACCAAAAACCTCCCAATGGGGAGTATTCCAGTCTTTTACCCAATTTGGCCTTTGTATTTTCGCCAAACTGATCTACGGTCCTAGGTTTGATATCGTAGGTCCGAAACTCATATATCATACTAATACTCCTACCTAAAACAGCTCAACATAATCGGAAAACACAAGCCTAACATAATAGAATGAAATAAAATATTTAAAGTACTTTTGAAGGTCTAGTTCATGACATATAAATTTACATATCTTAAGAAAATACACGTAAGGATTTGAGTTGAAAATACTGATAACAGGTGGAGCTGGGTACATTGGAAGCATGGTTTGTCATTCTCTAGCTGACCATGGGCATGAACCCATAATAATTGATTCAATGATTACAGGATCCTGTCAGCAAGTGGATCAATTCCCGACATTCAATGGTGATATCGCCAATGATGATTTAATAAAAACCATAACCAAAGAACATCCTGATATTGAGAGTGTGGTGCACTGTGCAGGAAAAACTTTAGTCCCGGAATCAGCTCTGCATCCAGATCAATATTATTATGAAAATGTAAGCAAATCCCTTCAATTATTTACAACTCTGAAAACTATCGGGATTAAAAAAATACTTTTTAGCTCTAGTGCCTCCATCTATGAGGCCAAAAATGGGGAAGGTGTTGATGAGGATTCCATTTTGAACCCATTGAGTCCTTATGCCAAAACCAAATTCATGACCGAAATGATTTTGGAAGATTTTTGTAATACCTTTGGAATAGAAGGAATTGCGCTCAGATATTTTAACCCGATTGGAGCTGATCCAAAAATGAGGTGTGGTCCCCGTTTAGACAACACCTCCCATTTATTAGGCAACCTAGTAAGGGCGGCGGAGGGATTCACAACTAACATTAAAATCACCGGTTCTAACTGGCCAACCAAAGACGGTACGGGGGTACGGGATTATATTCATGTTTGGGATCTTGCGGAGGCCCACGTTGCAGCACTGGAATCCTTCCATTCAATACTAGTCTCACAATCTAAATTTGAAAAAATTAATATTGGAGGCGGTAGTCCTACCACTGTAAAAGAATTTATTGAGATTTTTGAGCAGGTCTATGGATGTGAGATTGCAACCGTCACAGCTCCTCCTCGGGATGGGGATACCGCGGGTGCGTTCGCCAACATAGGGAAGGCCGAGAAATTAATGAACTGGCGACCAAGAATGTCTGTCGAGCAAGGAATAGCCGACACAATCAAATGGCATAGGAAAATGATCGATTAGGCAAAGTTGCGGTATTCATTTCTTTCAGTACAATTCTGTTACCTAGCTCCCAAGGAGGGATTAAGTTGTCTACATTAGCAGACCTAATAACAAATCACCCACCGAATAAGAATGCAATCCTAATACCCGGCGGGCCAACAACAACTTACGGCGAGTTTGCTGACCAGATAGAAAAAGTAGCAGAAATACTTTCTGCTACTGGGGTAGAAAAAGGTCGTACCGTTTCGATCGTACTTGGAAATGGTCTAGACTTCATGATTACCTTTCTTGCGGTAACGAGAACCGGCGCGATCGCAGCTCCTTTAAACTCAGCCTATACAAACGAAGAATTCAAATTTTATATGGGGGATACCGAATCTCAGCTGGTTATTATTGCTCCAGGTGCAGATGTTGCGAAACAAGCAGCCGATGAATTGAATATACCTGTTGCTGAAGCCAATTTAGATAATCAAGGCCGACTGTCGATATCAAAGTCAGGGTCCTTGTTAACGGCGAGATCATCCGTATCGGCTCCTTCNGAAGATGACANAGCTCTTTTCCTTCACACTTCAGGCACCACCAGTAGGCCAAAAGGAGTTCCGCTAACCCACGGTAATTTAATGGCATCTTTNCAAAATATAGTGAGTACCTACAATCTCACCGAAGATGATTTAGCAATGGTTGTTATGCCGTTGTTCCATGTCCATGGACTTATAGGAGTATCACTATCTGCTATGAAAAGTGGTGGCAGTATGGTGATCCCACCAAGATTTAGTGCCAGTAATTTTTGGCAAATACAAGCAACTACAAATGCCACTTGGTATTCAGCGGTGCCCACTATTCACCAAATACTGCTTATGAGAGCGGATGAAGACGAAGCACCTAGCGAATCATTTCGTTTCATACGATCCTGCTCTGCAGCATTGGCACCTTCAGTTTTTAATGACCTCGAGAATAGGTTTGGTGCTCCTGTGTTAGAGGCCTACGGTATGACTGAGGCATCTCACCAAATGTCNTCAAACCTCCTTCCTCCTGGACCAAGAAATCCNGGTACCGTTGGNAAAGGGACTGGTGTCGACATAGGTATTATGGATGAAATTGGCACCCTTCTGGCAACAAACCAAACTGGNGAGGTTGTTATAAAAGGTCCAAATGTCACCCATGGATATCACAATAACCCTTCTGCCAATGAAGACGCATTCACTAATGGCTGGTTTAGAACCGGTGATCAGGGAATTCTGTCTGGGGAGTCGATACTCACNCTGACNGGAAGACTCAAGGAACTCATTAACCGTGCGGGTGAAAAAATTTCCCCGCTAGAAGTCGACGCGGCTATGCTGCAGCACCCAAATATTTTAGAGGCGGTTTGTTTCGGGGTCCCTGATGAAAAATATGGAGAAGCGGTACAGGCAGCTGTAGTGATATCCTCAGGAACAAGTGAAAGCGAGATCCGGTCTTTCTGTAGCCAACATTTGGCCGATTTCAAAATCCCGGACCGTGTTTATATAGTTGAAGAATTACCCAGAACAGCTACAGGGAAAATTCAGCGAAGGCATGTAGCAGCNAAGTTTGCAGAATAAAAACTAGACAAGGNGGATTTAATGAGCGGAAAAANCCTGGCTCAAGTAAAAGCTATGACTTTTGACGTTTTCGGTACTGTTGTTGATTGGCGAAGCAGTATAGCTAGAGAAATACAACATATGGGTCAAAAGAAGGGATTCGATTTAGACTGGAATTCATTCGCTGATGAATGGAGGTCAGGATACGCTCCTTCAATGAACAAGGTTAGAAACGGGGAACTACCTTGGACCAAAATAGATGACCTCCACCGAATGGTATTGAATGAATTATTATCGAAGCATAAAATCTCCAATCTATCGGAAGAGGAAACAGATACTCTGAACAGGGCCTGGCATCGATTGGACCCATGGCCTGACTCAGTTGAGGGTCTCACATTATTGAAAAAAGATTACATTATCAGCTCACTTTCAAATGGCAATGTTGCTCTATTGGTTAACATGGCCAAATATGGAGGATTACCATGGGATACGGTACTTTCCGCAGAAATTGCCAAACACTATAAACCAGATCCAGAGTCTTATTTNAGTACAAGTGAATATCTTGGGCTTCCAATAAATCAAGTGATGATGGTTGCAGCCCACAAAAACGATTTGAAGTCNGCCAAAAGTACCGGAATGATGACTGGCTATGTCCCGAGACCCAAAGAACACGGAGAAAATACGGCCGTTGATTACGCTGAAGAGGACTACATAGACATAATAGCCAATGATTTTATAGATTTGTCCAAAAAGATGTCCGTCATAAAAACCTCTAAGACATAGCCATTAGAACCACATGGCCACGTCATCTGGAAATATCCTGCTTATCCAATCTGGAGGTTGCACCCCAGTTATAAACAGCACTCTGGCTGGGCTCATAAAAAATGGGCAAACCCTTTATCCACAGAGCCGCATTTACGGTGGAATTCATGGAATCGAGGGGGTTATAGACGGCAAAATCCCGGATATTACAGAGGTATCAAACTCGCAGTTAAAATCTCTAGCAAAAATGCCCGGTGCCGCTTTGGGAAGTAGCAGGCATAAGTTACTCTCCAATGACATGGAACCTTTATTAAAAACATTAAAAGCTCACAACATAAGAATTCTCCATATAATCGGCGGAAATGATTCAGCCGCAACAGGATTAAGTGTTTCAGAGGCAGCCGGGGCGGATAAATATGAATTACAAGTCATAAACCTTCCAAAGACGATAGACAACGACATAGTTCTTACAGATCATTCTCCCGGCTATGGAAGCGCCGCACGATTCATAAGTCAAGCCACTTTCGGTGTTGGTAGAGACGCAGAAGCTATGGGAATAAACTCACCGATCTGTATTATTGAAGTTATGGGTAGGGATTCTGGGTGGTTGGCAACTGCTAGTTCCTTCTATAAAAAAACCGATCGTGATGCCCCACATTTCATAGGAATACCGGAAGTTATATTTTCAGAGGAAAACTTCATGATTTCCATTGAAAACGCATATAGGAATTACGGATATGCGGTAGCAGTTGTTTCAGAGAAAATAAGGTCTATGGAAGGTGATTTAGGTCGGGAAAATCCTCCAACCTTCACTGATAATTTCGGACATAATTATTTTGAGAGCCCTGGCAAATATTTGTCAGATCTTGTTGAAAAAAGATTAGGAGTTAGATGTAGATGGGAAAAACCAGGAACTATCCAGAGGTCTTTAATGGACGCAGTGTCTACAACTGATCGCGAAGAGGCCTATCAAATAGGCCAAAAGGCAGTTGAAATGGCCCGATCTGAAATGAATGAGGTGATCCCTACTTTAATCCGTTCCAATAATCAAAAATACGAATACTCTATAGGCTCAGCTAGCCTAAAAGATGTAGCCGGAGAAATAAGATATTTACCTGAAAAATACCGACCCGATGACCAAGGTTATACAAGCGATTCATTTAAGTCTTACCTTAGGCCTTTATTAGGAAAACCAATACACGATACTGAATCCATCTTTCACTTACTTTGAAATTGACTCAACTATTGCACTAAGGTACGATTTTTCCACAACTAAATATAGCGAACTTATCTAGAGTGGCTGAGGGACTGGCCCTTAGACGCCCGGCAACCGACTTTGATAGAGATCAATAGACATTCTTATTTGAAATACGGTGCCAATTCCAGCGGGATAATATAATGCCCGGAAGATGAGAGAACATACAATAATTATTTTCAGTAACTTCTCTCTTTGGGAAGTTTTTTTTTGGTGGAAAATTATCGGAACTCAAATTAACAATATGATAGAAACTGCTTTCATCGGTGGATCCGGAGTCTATGAATTGGAAGACCTCAAAGACATCGAAACAATTGAAATCATCACCCCTTTTGGTAATACAAGTGCCTCAGTCACATTAGGGTCAATTGGAGACAAAAGAATAGCGTTCATACCAAGGCATGGAACTGATCATTCTTTATCCCCTTCGGAAGTCCCCTACAAAGCTAACATTTATGCTTTAAAGGCTTTGGGGGTCAGAAAAGTTATATCAGTATCCGCAGTAGGAAGCTTAAATGAAGCAATCAAACCGTTAGATATAGTAATTCCGGACCAGCTAATAGACCGAACCAAATCCAGAGAAGACACTTTCTTTGGAGATGGTCTTGTAGCCCACATAAGTTTTGCGAATCCTTTTTGCAAAACCCTTTCTGCAATGATTGATTCTTTTTGTGAAAGCCTAGCAATAGATCGACATTTATCTGGGACATACCTGGCTATAGAAGGTCCTCAGTTTTCCACCAAAGCTGAGTCCAATTTATATAGAAAGTGGGGCTGCGACATCATAGGGATGACTGCTATCCCAGAGGCTAAATTAGCTCGGGAGGCGGAGATGTGTTACGCAACGATAGCTGTTGTCACAGATTATGACTGTTGGAAGGAAGATCAAGAAGAAGTAACCGCTAGCATGGTAATTAATAATCTCAAACAAAATGTGGAGACTTCAAAAAAACTAATTAGTAAAATAGCAAGAAACATTAATATATTGGGAGACGAGTGCGTATGCAATGCATCTTTGCAAGACGCACTAGTAACGCAAAGAATTCTAGACAATAAAAAAATAGCAAAGAAACTAGGTGTGTTGTTGCAAAAATATTTACCAGTCTGAAATTAGAGGAGAGTGTAATGCCTAAACAAATCGAAGGGGAACCTTACGTTAGAATCTCGGTGGATGAAGCCGCCGATCTACACGGCAATGAAGATGTGGTTTTTGTGGACGTACGAAGAACCGATGAATACATTGAAGGTCATGTAGAGGGAGCCTTGTTCATAACGGTAGATGATGTTCTCGGACGCATAGATGAGCTTCCTAGAGACAAAGATCTCTTGTTCATATGCGCAGCTGGTGTCAGGAGCGGCCTTGCTTGTGAAATGGCTGCTGCAATGGGATATGACTCATCGAAGCTATACAACATTGAAGAAGGTACGCCAACGTGGATCGAACGTGGTTACCCGACTAGTCAAGGTACTGATTTATAGTTCATGTCTTTATTAGTTGTCGGGTCCGTAGCATATGATTCAGTAACAACGGCGGCAGGATCGCGAACAGACTCTCTGGGTGGTTCTGCGTTGTATTTCAGTGCTTCAGCAAGCTATTTCACGGATGTCAGTTTGGTGGCTGTTGTAGGAGAAGATTTTTCAGAAGCAGATAGAAACAAAATGAGCGGCAGAAAAGTAGATATAACAGGTCTTGAAACAGCAAAAGGCAAAACTTTCCGATGGGAAGGAATTTATGACCCAAAAAACCTAAATTCCCGTGAGACAATAGATACTCAATTGAATGTTTTTGCCGATTTTTCTCCCTCACTGGCGAAAAATAACATCTCGCACCCCTGCTTGTTCCTAGCAAATATCGATCCTTTATTACAACGGGATGTGCTAACACAAATGAATCCTAAACCAAGGATTGTGGCACTCGACACTATGGATTATTGGATTAATGACCATAAAGATAATTTG
>PAON01000062.1:0-23833 GCA_002708495.1 Dehalococcoidia bacterium
AGTAAATTCGCGATATAATTCATCCCATCCTGGTAAGTGATGAGCCAAAACTACGGCTGGAAACGGGCTTGGCCCCATTGGTCTGGCAAAATACGTGTGTATTGCGTCCCCGTTTGTCCCATTAATAGTGATAGTTTCTGCGATGATTCCTTCAAATTGGTCTGTCGTATACATTTTTACTCCTCTAATTTGATTTATGAAATGATTATTAGGAAAACACGGCCGAACCTACACCACCACCTGCGGCTATTGATTCCCCGGTTATAGCGGAGGCTTTCGGAGAACATAAAAAGACCGCAAGATAGGCTATCTCTTTAGCCTCCACCATTCTTTTTATATCAATAGATTGTGTAGCATTTTTTTCAATATCCTCCACTGTTAAGCCTCGGGCATTCGCGATGTTTTCCTGCATAGGTTGTGTTCTTTCTGTTCTGGTTGCACCCGGGTGGATGATATTCGCCGTTATACCAAATTGACCTAATTCATTGGAAAGAGTTTTTGTTAGGTGGACTAGGGCTAAGTTTCGCATGCCACTGATAGCTCCTCCACTTCTTGCTGCCAAACCTCCAATATTTATTATTCTGCCCCATTGTGCTTTTTTCATGTAAGGTACCGACCTTTTTGTCGATCGCAGGTACCCAACAACCTTGGTATCTATGTCGTCTATAAGGTCTAATGGGTCGGCCTGATCTAGCGGGCCCATGACCAATCCACCTGGAGCGGCAGCGTTGTTTATTAGAATATCCAGCCCGCCAAGGGTAGAGGCTGCGCCATCTATGAAATTGGAAATTGAGCTATCATCTCGAGTATCTGCCGCTGCAGTAAAAACCTTCACATCATAATTGGATGTTATCTCGTCAGCGGTTTCTATTAAGTCGGATTCGTTCCTAGCACATAACCCCAAATCAACGCCTTCCGCTGCCAATTCCATGGCAATAGCTTTACCAATTCCTTTGCTACCGCCGGTGATGATCGCTTTTTTCCCGCTTATGGAAAGTTCCATGACAGTTAACTAGTCGCCTTCCATGGCTCTTAGTACTTTCTCTCCTTCGTTCTTCCAAAATGAGTAAAGTATGGATATGTCTGTACCTAGCGAGAAATCTCTTACTCCCATATCTAGATACTCTTTCATTTCGTCTGCCGATTGTATTTCAGCCCGTGGGGGAACTCCCATTTTTATTCCTAATTCAAAAGTCTTCTTTTTTGCCGCCTGCACTTCTGGATCGTTCATCTGTCTGGGTTTACCAATATTCATTGAAAAATCCGCACCGCCCCATTGAATCATCTCCACACCTGGCTCAGATAAAATTTCTTCCAGATTGTCGACAGCGCCTTTTTTTTCAATCATGAAGGCCAATACTACATCCCCGAGCATATCGACATATTCTTGTGTACCGCCATACCCCATGTAGGAGTTTCTCCTGGTGGCAACACCATAGAGACCTCCGTGATCAGGATGGTCGGGCCTAGCTGATTTGATACATTCCCTAACTTCTTCTATGTTTCGTACGTCTGTAAATAGCACGCTTTCGTAACCAGATCCTATTCCCCTTTGAGCAAGGAAAGGCATAAGGCTTTGATCTATCTTAATCATGCTTCCAAGATTGTAGAGTTCGGATGTTCGGCACATGTTGTCAAGGTCGTGTAAGTCTGATGGTCCATACTCGGCCACGAATTCAACATAGTCATATATGCCTGCATGCCCGATGGCTTCTATTTCTGCGGGCCACACACTGTGTATATGGGTACTAAGGGTGGGTTCCTGCGACTTTAATTTTTGTCTGATTAAGTTAGGCCTAAGCATTGCATCCTCCGCGATTTTTATTTTTCTATGGTATCGGTAGGTTATCAGAAAGATTACCTACAATTCATCTGTTTCAAATTAAGACTGTAAACACACCATTTTTAACCTAGTCACGGGAGACAGTTACGGAATATAATCCTCACATATATTTCATGAAACTTTCTTCCATTATTTCTTAAATGTAGTGAGTAATTGTTAAAAAACACCTTTATTTTAGGAATGCCGTTACAATTTGTTTTTGTTGTTTTTGTTGTGGGATTGCTCGTTATTTATGTGCTTGCGATGTCAGCTTCGACTCAGATAGAAAAACGGAAAGATGTTCGATATGAAGCAGGGCAAACGGAAATTCATGCCTGGGAATCGGCAGCACTGTGGATGTGCCCTCTTCACTAAGGCTGGAGAATTCTTTTAAAAATGATGCAAGATAAATTAGGGACTTCTGAGCCAAAAACTTTTTACTGGCATTATGCCTGGGTGGTGGTTGTCATTATTGCTGGGATGCAGATAGTCGGCACATCTATAAGAATGGCTTTTGGTGTGTTCATCGATCCATTGCAGACTCAATTTGGATGGAGTCAGGGCGGTATTGGTTTCGCCTATGCAATTTGCAGCATAGTGTCAGCTGTTGCGTCTCCATGGGCAGGCAACTTGGGGGATAGGTTTGGGGCAAAAAAATCGATGCTTGTCGGAACCTTTGTTTTCTTAATTGGTATGTTGACTACTGCTTTTGTAAAAGACCTGTGGCAATTTTGGTTTACATATGGAGTCATACTCGGTATTGCTCAGGCAATTTTTCTTGTACCGCTTATACCCGCAGCTATGATTTGGTTTAGAAGACATCTAGGTTTGGCGATGGGCCTCATTATGGCTTCCTGGGGAATAGGCCCTGCATTGGCTACTCCTCTTGTAGCTTTTATGATTCAGAAATTTGGTTGGACTTTCGCTTTTTTATCCATAGGAATTGTCTCGACATTAATCATGTTGGCCTTGGTTTCTGTATTCAAAAACAGACCCGCAGATGTAGGAGCTCTGGCGTATGGTACTTTTAAAAATGATCCACCATTTAGTGACAAACTCCCTCCTGCTATTCTTCTCGATGAGTTCAAGGGACACATGAAGAAAACTGCAGCTTATTGGAATATGAGCTCTATTCATTTCCTTGGTTGCGTGGGGCATGCAGTGATCTTGATTTGGATAATCCCAATGGCCACTAGTCAAGGTATGAGTGCAATAGATGCTTCGCTAATTTTGACATTGTTTTCGGCAGTCAGCATAGTCACGAGGTTAACAACTCCGATTTTATGTGAAAGGTTGGGGGTGAGAACTGTAAT
This sequence comes from Dehalococcoidia bacterium, assembly GCA_002708495.1. GTDB lineage: Bacteria > Chloroflexota > Dehalococcoidia > Lucifugimonadales > UBA826 > UBA11996. Next base: position 3,136 of record PAON01000062.1, read on the forward strand.
GACTGTTTTTTACATCCTGCAAGGAGCACCAGTATTACTTTTGATATTCTCGTCGATGGATGGGGTTTTCTTAATATTTGCTGTCAGTTTTGGGGTTGGATACGGGGGCGAAACTGGAGGATTCCCAATTCTTAATAGGAAATATTTCGGGCATGCACCTATGGGAGGCGCTCATGGGTTTCAAATGCTGGGAGCCGGCATGGGCATGGCGTTAGGAGGTTGGGTTGGAGGCCCAGTCTTTGATATTTTTAACTCCTATAATGCCGCATTCGCTATTAGTGTGGTAGCTAGTTTCGCAGGCGCCGCGAGTATTTTTTTGCTAGAGAATCCTGCCAAACTATTGATACCAGATTGGCGAAAATCGGAAGAGGAATTTGAACAAAATTTAAAAATCACCACGTGAGAATGGAGTTATTGATATGTCTAAATCGGAAATAGTTAATATGACTGCCTCTGAAATGGTTAGATTAATTAAAACTAAGGGCATTTCAGCATCAGAAGTGATGGATGCCCATTTAAGTCAAATAAATTCTGTGAATCCTAAAGTCAACGCCATTGTTACTCTTCATCCCGAGCTAGGAATTGACGGAGCTAAACTCGCGGATGAAGCAATTGCAAAAGGAGAAAATTTAGGGATATTACACGGACTTCCTACTGCCCATAAGGATTTAGTTCCGACTAAAGGTATTNGGACGACATACGGNTCTCCTTTGTATGCTGACTACATACCTGACTACAGCGCNTTAATAGTGGAGAGGATGCAGAAGGCTGGNGCTATCACAATTGGCAAGACCAATACGCCAGAGTTCGGAGCAGGGTCTCAAACTTACAATGAAGTATTTGGAGAAACTTTGAATCCTTACGATACCAGCACAACCTGCGGAGGTAGTAGTGGCGGTGCAGCTGTGGCTCTCGCTACTAGAATGGTCCCGATTGCTGATGGAAGTGATACCGGGGGGTCCCTACGTAACCCGGCAAACTTTTGCAATGTTGTTGGATTTAGGACATCTCCTGGCCGAGTACCTACTTATCCATCTAAGGTGGGTTGGAGCCCAACCTCAGTGCAAGGCCCTATGGCCAGAACTGTTTCTGACTGTGCCCTTTTCCTGGCTGCTATAGCGGGGCCTGATTCTAGGGTTCCCATGTCAATAACTGAAAAAGGTGAAGTTTTTCTNGAATCTTTGTCCAGGGATTTTAAGAATATCAAAATCGCATGGAGTCAAGATTTNGGAGGATTACCNGTCGACCCCCGAACNACCGCAGTAATTGAATCTCAGAGGTCAATNTTTAAAGATATAGGATGCTTAATTGAGGAAACAGAGCCAGATTTTTCCGAAGTAAATGAACAATTTTTGATTTGGCGGGGGTGGGGAAGAGAAATAAATCAGGGAGACAANCTAAGGAACAACAGAGATAAATTGAAAGATACNATGATTTGGGATATTGAGCAGGGNGTTAAATTATCNGGACCCGATGTAGGCTGGGCCGAAGCTAAAAGAATGGAATTGTTTCAACGCATGAACCAGTTTATGGAAGAATATGAATTTCTCATATGCCCTGTGAGCCAAAGACCTCCTTTTANNATAGANCAAAGATGGGTTTCTGAGATAAATGGTGTGNAAATGGAAAATTTTATTGCTTGGATGAAATCCTGTTATTACATAACAGCAACAGGACATCCTGCGATTTCGGTTCCTTGCGGATTCACCCCTGAAGGTCTTCCCGTNGGGGTTCAGATCGTAGGTNGATATAGGGATGAATTTGGGGTNTTACAACTTGCTAAAGCTTTTGAAGACGCCACNGNGTTTTGGAAATCAATCCCTCCTGTCTGCACTTAATATGTTTTCAACTTATGTNGGATGAGATNTCTCCCAGTGACATCTTTTGGATATCTGGAACTTGAGCTCCTTTCTCTGCATAGCCTGCTACGAGGAGTAAGAATGGGCGTTCGTTTTTTGGTCGCTTAAATATTTNGTTTAAAAATCCCATAGGGCTAGGNGTATGCGTAAGAGTGGACAATCCTGCGTTGTGNAGGGCNGNTATTAGAATGCCAGTGGCTATACCTACCGATTCTNTNGCGTAATAGTGTTTTACCTGGGAACCGTCCGGCAGTATTCCGTAACTTTTTACAAATATGCCAATCAGGAATGGTGCGGTTTCTAGAAANGGTTTATTGNCATCNGTTCCCAACGCTTCCAAGGCCTTTAACCATTCNGCGGNCGCTTTTGTTTCATAGAAGTCCCGTTCTTCTTTCTCAGCTTTTTCACGAATGATTTTACGAGNCTCTCCTTGACCTGAAACAGCGAANTGCCAAGGTTGCATATTTGCTCCGCTTGGAGCNGTTCCAGCGGCTAAAATACAATTNTCTATTATNGACNTAGANACTTTTTCNGGAGAAAAATCNCGTACAGTTCGACGCTGCTTGATGTGCNTATAGAATTCCTCAGANCTAGATTTCATCTCTTCATCACTCAAATGTTTCGCATTAGGTAATGGAATTAATTTTGCATTCACTTTGTCCTCCATTAAATTAGGTCATGGCAATTCTTGGATTCTTGTATCATNCTGTACGATTTCTNATCCCGCTGATATTATCCTAGGTGAAATAGACGATGATAATCCATATGTAAAAGGCATATTATGAAAATAACGAATGTTAAAGTTGAAATGTTCAATTGGACTACAGAAGCTTGGAAGACTGGTGTGGGTACTTCATTTGGTAGTACACGCCAACTTGGAATTGTTACTGTTGAGACAGATGAAGGTATAAGTGGNAATTCGTTTTTGGGTTCTTCNCGGGTTGGGGCGGATCATTTTGCTCCAGGATTAATAGAATTCATTAAACCATTGGTTATGGGTCGGAATCCTCAGGATATCGGTGCTATTTGGTGGGATATGTGGAAAATGAATCGATCTGTGTCTACTAACGTTATTGGGGCTATTGATATTTGCCTGTGGGATATAAATGGGAAAATAGCTCAGCAGCCAATACATCGGCTATTAGGTACCTGTAAAGAATCCGTTCCTGTTTACTCTAGCACCGCATTTCACGATACGAAAGAAGAATATGCGGAAGAGGCAATAAAATTTAAAGAGATGGGTTGGACTGCACACAAGATTCACCCACATGGAAACCCTGCTTACGATATTGAAATATCGCAGGCTGTGCGAGAAGCGGTAGGGGATGATATGAAACTCATGTTGGACTCAATGTGGGCTTACCAATATGAAGATGCGATGAGGGTGGGACGGGCTATTGAAGAACTGAATTTCTACTGGTACGAGGATCCTTTGGTAGAAGAAGATATTTATAACTATGTGAAATTGCACGATAAATTAGACATACCGATTATGTCGACCGAATATGCTCCGGGAAGATATTACGGGATGACCCAGTGGATAACCCAGTATGCAACTGACATACTGAGGGGAGATGTGGCCGTGACTGGAGGAATTACCCCGATGGTTCGACTCTGCCATCTTGCTGAAGGCTTCAATATGAAATGTGAGATTCACCATGGTGGTAATTCATTAAACAATGTGGCGAATTTGCACATAACTATGGCAGTACCCAATTGTGAATTTTTCGAATTTTTTCCATGTACAGGGGCCAACATGTTTGGGCTTGTGGAGGATATTCAATTTGAAGGTGGTGTGGTTCATGCACCGACCAAACCAGGACTTGGATATGAGATTGACTGGGATATGTTGAAAAACGAATACACAGCTACAGCTGAATAAAAAAACCTGCCAAGTCGATTGAAAATTAAGACATCATTTAGTTTGGAAAAGCCTTTGATCGCGTTTGAACGGGTATGAAATTCCCAACCATACACACCTTAGATTCATTGCGGGCCTATCCTGATTATCGGTATTTGTGGATGGCAAACTTTTGCGCAAATACTGCGCAATGGTTGCAGTTACTTACCTTAGGATGGCTAGTAAAATCCCTTACTGAAGATGGTTCTAATGCTGCCTTGCTTGTAGTGGGTGTAGGCGGTGCTGCGGCTTTACCTGGGATTATTATTGGTCCTTGGGGTGGCGTTTTAGGCGACAGGCTAAACCGCAAGAAGCTGGTTATGTCCCTTGAAGTATTTATGGTTCTGCTGGCTCTTTCCTTCGCTTTGTTGCTTCGGACAGAATTCGTTCTTGTGTGGCATGTATATACATTTGCACTGCTGGCCGGGTGCTGCGAAGCATTAAAAATGCCGATCCGCCAAGCTCTTATCGCCAATACCGTTCCGTCACATGCCCTTAGCAACGCATATGCTACTAGTGTACTTACGATACCTGGCACTAGAATGATTGGCCCATTCATTGGAGGTATCATCGTTTCAAATGTGGGATTTTTTTGGAATTTCGCCATTGAAGCACTCCTATATCTAGGGGTCATAGTGGCTCTAATCCCGATGTCCACTCCTTATTTCATAAAACGAGAATTTGTTACGCGTTTTGGAGTGTCACAGATGTTCACCGATATGGTGGACGGGTTCAAGTATTTATGGAAACAACAGCGTCCGTTGTCATTGATCTATATGTTGTCTGCCGCACCAAATGTTGTTTTGCACCCTGTCATATTTTTGTTGCCTTTATTCACTACCGACGTCCTTCATAGAGATGTTGATTATGGCGGCTACATGATGGCGGTTAACGGAGCTGGTGGATTGTTAATGGTTTTTGTGTTTTCTGCATTTGGATTTCCAAAATGGCGAGGCCTGCTTTGTATTCTTTCTGCTCTTGCTGGTGCGATTATGACTCTTTTGTTGAGTCAATCTTTGTGGATAGCTCCAGCTTTTTTGGTCCTCGCAATTTTCGGAGCTACCCAGACTGCATTTCGAACAACAAATGGTGTTTTAACTCAAACATTGGCGGAAGATCAATATAGGGTCCGGGCGATGAGTGCTTATCGAATTGGTATGGGTATGGTCGTCTTCTTTAGCCTTTTTGTGGGCTGGATGGCAGGGATCACTTCTGTCCGACTAACTTTAGTGTTTATGGGGGCTCTTGGGGTTGTTATTTCAATAGCTTTTTGGATCTTCTCTCCTGCAGTGCGCAAGCAGGATTAAATTCTAGATTAACTCCCTTGTGAGGTTTAGCACTATGCTGTGGGATAGAACTTTACCGGTAGGTATTTGTGAGTTAGTATTTGGGAATCTTAATTCCTGTATCTAATGACGTATTCATACCGGTAGACTAATATCCCCATCAAAAAAATTCTGTAATTGGAAAGTACCTAGACTTTGTTTCAAAGTGCCAAAAATAAACTAGCCGACAGGCGAGAGAACACATTCTACGGTTGGTATCTGGTCCCAGTTTTTGGTGCTGTAATGTTGGTAGCCACCACCCCTCTTTTCCATGCCATGGGCATCTGGGCGGTTGCAATGGAAAGGGCCTTTGGATGGAATAGGACTCAATTATCTCTAGCGTTATCGTTTACGAGGGTTGAAGGTGGTATTTTAGGCCCTGTGGAAGGTTATTTAGTGGATAGGTTTGGCACTAAACGCATGGTTTTAATAGGAATGATAATCATGGGGATTGGGTGGATCGTGTTTAGCCGTATAAATCATTTGTTAATTTTCTATTTTGCTTATTTGGTTATAGCTCTCGGTCAAGGCCTAGGTAGTTGGTTGGCTCTAAATACTATGATGAACAATTGGTTCGTCAGAAGGCGATCCTTTGCTATGGGTTTGTCTAATGCCCTTTCTAGGTTTGGGGCATTATTCTTTGTACCACTACTAGCCTGGCTTGTAGACCCAGATTTTTTAGATAGGCCGGGTTGGAGTTTAACTGCGTTCATCCTAGGTATAGTCACTATATTGCTGGCCTTTCCGTTGACTAGNCTTCTTAGAAATAAACCCGAAGATTATGGATTGCTTCCGGACGGGGATACGNAAGAAGNCCTTGAAAGACGGAACAAGGAAGCTTTAGCCAGCGGTGTAAAAATCGAGCAAGAGTACGATTTCACGGTTTCACAGGCTTTGAGAGCTCCGGCCTTTTGGTTTATAAGCTTTGGCCATGGATTCACATCAATGGTTTTGTTGGCATTTATGTTGCATCTTGCGCCTATGATGACAGATCAAGGATACACTTTGCAGACGGCTGCATTTGTTGTTTCAGCCTACACAGCGGTTTCTATGGTATTTCAGTTGGTTGGAGGATATGTGGGGGATCGGATGCCGAAAAATGTGGCACTAATGATGTTTACCCTATGTCAGGCTCTTGGGGTTTTTGTTTTAACTTTCGGACCTTCCAACCTTTTCTCAGCCTACGGGTTTGCTTTGCTGTTTGGGATAGGATTTGGTGGGAGGAATCCTATATCCTCTTCCATACGAGGAGATTATTTTGGCAGAAAAAATTATGGCAAAATAATGGGAATATCTCAGGTGCCTATGAACGTGTTGTTGCTGATTGGACCAGTTTTTGCGGGTTTAATGCGTGACTCAACTGGCACTTATCAAACAGCATTCGCCGTACTTGGCATATTGGCTGTCATTGGAGGATTTTGCTTCCTGTTTGCAAAAAAACCGATTCATCCTGATGCCTATATAGCCGATACCAATTAAAATTCTGCATTAGCCACATTGGTTTTTGAATTCGGTTGAACACCCACAGATTCTGCAACTAAAGAGTAGGATTTTTTTCTGTCGTCAAAGTAGTAGCAATTGGATACTATCCCTATATCAGGGGTTTGATAGCGTTCCGATGATGAGAGAATCCCTTCTCTTACTTGGTCGAGGTTACCTTCTATGTAGCTTTGGGTAGTTTGTTCCATATAGGCTTTGACCTGATCATCTAATGGCCATACTGAAGCTTCTTCCGGAGGCAACAAGCCCTTTGTTGTGACTCCCATTGTCGATAGAATTTTGTTTATGCTCCTTGAAGATCCAACAAATTTAGCCTTCTCCTCTGTATCGGCGCATATCACTTGCAGGCTTACATTTACTTTGGGTTCCGATAAATAGTCAGACGGTTTGAAGTTATCTCTATATAAATCAGTAACTTGAGGGCCATATTCTGAGGTGTTTCCAAAAAAATCTGCGAAGCTAAAGGGAAGGCCCATTTCTGCTGCTAATCTAGCACTATAATCACTTGAACCCAGAAGCCACACGGACGGATATGTATCTTTACCCGAAGATTGAGCACTAATACCTGAGAGGGGATGCTCATCTTCCACTGTATCTTCTAGAAAACTTAACAAATCTTTGACCATTTGAGGAAAGTCACTGAATACGTCCATTGTGGGTCTTGGGTATGTTAAAGCAGCGGCAGTCCTTCTATCACTACCAGGGGCTCTGCCGATTCCGAGGTCAATTCTGTTGGGATGAAAAGAATCTAATACACTGAATTGCTCAGCCACTTTAAGTGCAGAGTAATGGCTTAACATAACACCGCCACTCCCCACACGAATAGTAGAGGTTTTTGCTGCTATCTGTCCTATTAGGATTTCTGGACTTGTCCCGGAAAAAGAGTTGGAATTATGGTGTTCAGCTACCCAATATCTGGAATATCCAAGGTTTTCCGTATGTACTGCCAGAGCAACTGACTCATTTAGCGCATCGACGGGGGTGCCACCACGTCGAATCGGCGATTGGTCTACTACCGTTAGCTTTATGTCTTTTATAGATGCCATATCTGTAAAGAAAGGATAACAAAGTACCTACCTAGCTGTCTGCATTGAGCTATGTAAGGTAAAATTCTTATTTATGTTATCCCCACAATAATAGGGAATTATAAATTCTTGGAATATCCTCAAGGTTCTTTAATGAAACTTTATTAATCTTTCTCTATCGATTTATTAGATAATGCAAAAGGTCCATATAAATTTTGGCCGACTCTGAAAAAAAATTAGACACGCTTGAAAAAAGAAGGCCGGCAGGGCTGCTGCCCACTGTTTTTCAGATATTCCTCTCTTTGCTTTGGGGAGGGAATCACGTAAGTATAAAAGCATCTCTTGAGTATGCGTCACCTTTGCAAGTTGGATGGATGAGATTTGTGGTCGGAGGAACGGTAACTTTTGCTTATATGCTCTTCAGAAAAGAGTCCTTCACGGTTAACAAAAGTGAAATTCGCCCGCTTTTAATAATAGTAGTCCTTTTTACAATACAGATTATGTTCATGAATGTAGGTCAATATTTGACCACTGCTGGACATGCCACCGCGTTAAATTCCACTTACCCTATTTGGGCGGCAGTAATAGCCCATTTTTTGGTTCCGACCGATACTCTTACTCGATGGAAAGTATTGGCAATTGTTCTGTCCTACGTAGGTATATTGACGATAGTTTTTGGGGATGTCGGAATTGTCATGCCAGGTGTTTCCATAGAAGGTGACTTGATGAGTCTTCTGTCAGCCGTTTTGTTGGGGTTGAGGCTGGTGTTGATGTCCAATTTTGCCCAAAACATGTCTGAGGCGAAAATTATGTTTGGGCAACTTGTTATAGGAATCACGTTATTTTTCATAGGAAGTTTGATTTTTGAATCTCCTCAATACACCATTGAATCAAGATTTTGGTTAGCGCTTGCCTATCAAGGATTTGTGATCGCAGGATTTGGATTTCTTGCCAATGCATGGTTGGTAAAGAAATATTTACCTTCGACAGTAACATTTTACTCATTTATACAACCACCTGCGGGTGTTTTATTGGCCTGGCTGGTTCTTTCAGAAGATCCAGGCCGAGGACTGCTAGGAGGTCTTGTATTTGTAGTTGCGGGTGCTATTACGTTTGGATCTGAGTCGCTCATTAAAGCCAAGAAACGGGAGGCTTTAGCCTAATGAAAATTATTGATGTAATAAGTGAAGTTTTTGAGTGGGAAAGGCCCGGAATTTGGAATGGAGGACACTTTTACGGCCCAGGCCGGCTCCATAAGGTCACAGTTAAGACGGATGAAGGAATCGAAGGTTTTGGTTGGAATGGTGGTACCGCCGCTGAAAGACCTTTGAATGTGTTTCCTCCTTTTGTCGATTACTTCCGCGACTTGTTGATTGGAAGAGACCCATTTGAAACTAGGAAGATAGCCGAAAATTTGGGTGAAAAGCACATAAAGATATTGGGTCCAGGGGGAGTTAACACACAAGTTTTAGCAGCAATAAATATCGCCTGTTGGGATATAAAAGGTAAAGCCCTAGGAAAATCAGTTCACGAATTACTGGGAGGGAGCCAAGATCGTATTAGAACATATATTGCTGGAGGTTATTATGCTGAGGGGAAAGGACTTAAAGAGCTTCAGGATGAGGTTCTTTTCAATATCAATGAAATGAATGCTGGTGCTGTGAAGATTAAAATCGGTGATCCAAATGAAGGTATTAAGGGTGATATGCTCAGGGTGGAGGCGGCTAGAAAGGCTGTAGGGGATGATGTAGTTTTGATGGTTGATGCAAATTGTGCTTTAGATCTGAATCAGTCATTAGACTTTGCTCATGAACTAGATAAATTTGGAGTGTATTGGTTTGAGGAACCTATGCCAATACATCGGTATAGAGAGCATGGTGTTTTGAAAGAAAATTCGAAGGTGAAAATTGCTACTGGCGAAAACGGATACCACCTTTCTCATTTCGAAACCCTCCTTGATCATCAAGGAGCTGATATTTTGAACGTCGATGTTGCAATTTGTCCCGGATATGACATTGCTAAAGATATAACTGATCTAGCTAAAGAAAGAGGCGTATCGATAGCTCCGCATGGTTGCCAAGAACTTCAATTACCTCTTGCAGCTGCTATACCTCATGGGGAATTCTTGGAATACTATCCAGTTGCGGTTGACCCACTCAGGGCAGAGATGTTTATGCCGCGAATGGTTCCCGACACTGATGGATATGTTACTGTGCCCGACAGACCCGGTATTGGATTTGAATTAAATATGGAGCTGCTAAATAGATATAAATTATCATGATAGATTTTCCTATGACCGTGCATTATCTGGAAATATTTTCACGAGAAAATATCAATCGGAAGTTGGTTGTTCAAACTGATTTAAAAATAATCCAGGTCAGAGAACCTGATCCTGCTTTTGCTCGATGGCTCTATAGGACAGTTGGTAAGGAATGGTACTGGGTTGATAGGTATTACTGGAGTTTAAATGAGTGGGAGGAATGGGTTTCAAATTCATGCATATCTTTGTGGATTATGGAGCTCTCAGGTAAGCCAATCGGGTTTTATATGTTGGATCCCCAAGATAATAACAATGTGGAAGTATCCTACTTTGGATTACTCCCGGGATACCTTGGAAGCGGGTTGGGTGGTCACCTTCTGACAAATGCTTTGGACGACGCATTTTCCATGGGGGCATCTAGAGTATGGCTGCATACTTGTAGTTTAGATCATCCATACGCTTTATCCAATTACGAGGCGCGTGGAATGAATGTGTACAAGGTAGAAGATGACTTGCAACATATACCCGATGGGTGGCCTATACCTGACTTAAGAGGCTAAGTTACTTTTCTAAGTTTACTTAGGCTACGAAGTTCTTTTGGTGGATTCATGTGGCTGCCCCTGATCGTATATGAAACTTCACCAACATATATATCTCCGTGTGAATCTACACCGATACCATGAGGTGCTATGAATTTACCGGGTTCTTCACCTTCTTCAGGATGCCCAATTCTCCCGAGTTTTTCACCGGAAGGGCTGATGATACTTATGTTGTGTCCATGGTTAGGGGGAGTAGGATCTGCTTGTGTCATACCTGGTAGCTCGCCAATATATATATTTCCGTCTGGGCCAATAGTTAGCCCGTTGGGCATGAATATATTGTTCCAAACGTCTATAACATTGCCATCTGTGTCAAAAACTTGTACTCGATGGGCTTCACGATCTGCCACTATGACCCTGTCGTCGTCGTCTACAGCTATATTGTGAGGTCTAAGGAAGTGGCCAGGTTCTATACCAGGTTCTCCCCATGATTTGATGTATTCACCCTCAGCTGAATATTTATGAACTCGAAAATTTCCGTATCCGTCGGTTATGAATATATCGCCACTCTTTTTTGATACCGCAGCATGTGTTGGACGGTTAAAAGGTTCACCTTTCCATATTTCTGATGATCTACCTGGAGTACCTATTGTCATGAGTAATTCACCTTCCCTGGTGAACTTAGTTATTGTGTGGATTCCATCATCCGCACAGTAGACAGTATCATCAGGGCCTATCAAAATACCGTGTGTTCTATTGCTAAATATACCTGCCCCAAACCCTCTTAAGAAGTTGCCATCTCTATTAAAAACCATTATTGGATGGTCAGTATTACGGCTGAATGTGTATATTTCATCTTGCGAGTCTACTGCCACTCCGGGTGTTTCTATCAGTGTGGCTCCATTAGGGAGTATTGGCCATGAATCTACGGCTTCATATTTAAAATTACCAGTGCCGACTGTAACACTCATTTTGTCCCTCCTATTGTGAAAATATCTTTTCCTACGCTGAACATAACATTAGCTAGAAACACAGTCAATTTTGTTGAAATACGCAAAAATACCTTATTGTTGTAATATTGAAAATAGAACATAAGTTCTATTATAATAACACCCTTAACTTTACTAGCATATAAAAATTAATTTAAAAATATGTCTAACAGAAAATCTAAAATCGGATGTCTTTTAATAACTCATTTCGGGGTTAAGTCAGAGATTAATAAAACACCTGAACTCTCTGATAATGAGATCATTTTGTATTCTCGCGAATCTTCTAAATTAGCTATAGTTGAAGATTTTTCTAAAACTATAAAGAATATTTCAAAAGGAATTTCACTCTCATCTGCATTGTCCAAATATCCAGATTCCGTAAGGCTTGAATTTGACTGTAAAAATTATGAGCAAATCTTCGCTTCAGTCATATCAAATATTGCACGAATAACTCCAAAAATCGAGAGATCAAATTTGGGGATTATTTATATAAATATGCATGGGTTGAGTGAAATGTATGGAGGAGAAGCTAAATTAGTTACTCATATATTAGATTCAGTCCCATATTTTCTAGAACCAAGATTTGGGATATCTGTAAATAAGTTTTCTGCATATACCGCAGCCTTTTCCTCCATCCCGGGTGGGTCTACAAAAGTATTGGAAAACATTGATTCTTTCTTAGCTAATTTTAGTGTGGATATATTACCGGTCAAAAGAAGTACCATTATTAATTTTCATAAATTTGGTATGCATACAATTGGTGATATAGCGGCTCAAGATCAGGGGTTGATTTATTCAAAATTTGGAGATGAGGGTTGTAAAGCCTTATCGTTGTCTCGGGCTGAAAACAGTGATTACATTTCTTCTAATAAACCTGTTCAGGATTTAACTGAACACGTATCTTTACCATTTCCTTCTGATTCTCTTTCGGTTCTTTTTGCAACGTTAGAATTTTTAATACAGAGAGCTTTTATGCGACCTGTTTTGAAAAGTAAATATGTTAGGAAAATAGATATTTTTCTTGAACTTGTTGGATCTCAGATTTGGTCCAAGAGTTTGACCTTAAAGAGGCCGCTTAGTAATTCCAATGACTTATGTTTATTACTTAGATCAGAGCTAGAAAATTTGGAATTGTCCGGATCAGTTGAAGATATCTCGATTACAATTTCGGACTTTGTTGGAGAGCATGGTATCCAGTATCGTGCTTTCAAAGAAATTCACGATCACCTCGATGAAAGGAGAGATCACTTGATTAAAATAGACCGTCATATTCGTAAGAAAATACCTGCCAAGAATTCTCTTTACAAGCTTCTTACTGTGAATGCAGAGCATCCGGTTCCTGAGCGAAGGGCTCTACAAATTTCTATAGATCCTGACACAAAATTTTCTGTTATGCCTATTAATCTACCTCAAAAAATCACAGTTCAAGAACTAAATAATATTCCTAAATTTCTGTCTTTACCTAATGGAGATAATGTAAAAGTTAAAGTTTTAGACATCTGGAAAATTGACTTATGGTGGATCCAGGATCCGATTAGTCGTACTTATTATCGTATTAGTACACCTGAGCATAAGATTATGACGATATTTAAAGATAGTGTTAAAAAACGTTGGTATCGTCAAAACTACTGATGTACGTTAGCTCTAAATATGTGGAACTACACGCGCACAGTTTTTACTCTTTTGGTGAAGGGGCCTCTCATATAGGTGAACTTCTTACTAGAGCTTATGAACTAGCCTATTCTGCGATGGCTCTTACGGATTACAACATGTGTGGGGCGCTAGAATTTTCTAGGCAATCTGATCATTTCGGGATAAAACCTATAACGGGTGCTGAAATAATTCTTGAGGATAATTCTCACATAGTTTTACTAGCTAAAAACAGGATCGGATATTCCAACATATCACGATTACTCACTTTAGCTAATGCATCGGATCGTAGAGAACCTAGGTTAGATCCTATGCATATACCTGAACATGCATCTGGAACCATACTACTCACTGGCGCACAGAATGGCCTAATTTCAAATGCCATTAAAGAACACAAAATAGAAAGAGCGAAAATTGTGCTTAATAAGTACAGGGAATATTTTGAAGATGATTCCATCTATATAGAGTTAAATCGTAATTTTATGTATGGCGATTCTAATCGTATAAATTCGTTAATTTCTATAGGATCAGATATGAAACTTCCGTTAGTTGCAACGAATAATGTTCATTACCATATTGCTGATAGATACAAGTTACAAAATGCCCTTACTTCAATTAGAAGTAATACGAATTTAGATAAATTAACCCACCTTCTTAAGATAAATTCCGAGTTTTACCTAAAATCAGAATCACAAATGCAACGGTTGTTTAAATCTATACCCAAGGCCATTACAAATACACTCGCTATATCTGATAGATGTGAGTTCAATTTGTCTTCTGATCTTGGTTATGAACTACCATCACCGAATGTTCCGGATGGGTTTACCCCTTTTACGTATCTTAGTCATCTTTGTTATGAAGCCGCGCAAAGACGCTATGGTGAGGTGGGCAATTCTGTAAATAATAGATTGAGAGAGGAGTTGAGACTTATAAAAAAACATAATTTAGCAGGCTTCATGCTTTTATACCGCGAAATTGTTCTTATAGCACGAGAAATAAGTGTTGATATGGGTAAGTTGGATTCAGAGGAACCTATAGAAATCAGGTCACCTGGAAGAGGTAGAGGATCTTCAGTTGCCATGCTAACTGGATATTTAATAGGTATATCTCATGTTGACCCTCTGCTATACAACTTAACCTTAGAAAGGTTTGTACCAGAGGATTTAAAAATATTACCCGATATAGATATAGATTTTCCTAGGTCAATAAGAGAAAAATTAATACCTAGAATTCATGAGTATTTTGGACCTCAATTTGCAGTGCTCACAGGTATGATAACTAGGTATAAACTAAAAGGAATTTTGAAAGATTTAGGTAAAGTTTTTGGAGTACCAGATGGAGATATCAGCAATCTTTCAAAAAAAATTCATACTTCAGATCCTACCTCCTTGAAACATGAGATGTTGTCTATTCCAGAATTTAAAAATGTCGTTGATTTACCAGAATGGAAAAATATTATTTCTCTTGCCTCTCAGCTTAAAGACGCTCCCAAGACTTTAGGTCAGCATGTAGGAGGAATGATTCTAAGTTCTTCTCCCATTTCAGATATGGTCCCCTTTAGAAAAAGTGCACTCGAAGGTAGATACATCATTGATTGGGATAAAGATAGTATTGCTGATGCGGGGTTTGCAAAAATAGACATACTTTCTCTTCCTGTTTTGGATCAAATAGATGAATCTATATCTTTAATTCGCGATACAACAGGTAAGTTAGTTGATATTAGCCAAGTAGATCCAGAAGATAATGCGGTTTTTGACATGATAAACACAGGTTTATCAAAAGGTGTTTTTCTTCTCCAATCACCTGCGCAGTTAAAGATGGGACAACGTCTTCTATCAAGAAATTTAAACGACCTTGCTTATCAAGTTGCTTTAATAAGGCCTGGAGTAGGCGTACAGGGTAATTCAGTTTCACAGTTTGTAGAGCGTTATAGACATGGAATACCGTGGCAATATGATCACCATTTAGAACAACGCGCTCTTGAGCGGACTTGTGGGATTATTGTGTGGCAGGAACAGGTAGTACAGCTCATATCAGATATATCAGGGATAAGCCAGGCTGAATCAGATGAGATGCGAAGAGGATTTGCTAAAACTAATAATGAGGGTCTTCTTAAAGTCTATTGGCAGAAATTTGTAAAAGGTGCCATTAAAAATGGGATTTCAAAAGAGATAGCTCGCAAAATATTTTCTAAACTGAATGGGCAGTATATGTTTCCGGAGTCTCACTCTCATGCTTTTGCTGTTTCAGCATACCAGTCAGCGTGGTTAAAAACTCATTATCCATTAGAGTTCTATGTCAGTCTTATGAATAATCAGCCCATGGGATTTTATCCTTTGGAGACTATTAAACAAGATGCGAGGAAATTTGGAGTCGATTTTTATAACCCTGATATTAATCATAGCCAAAACAAATGTACGGTTAATGGTAATTCACTTCTAATTGGGCTGGAATTTGTTAAAAATATTGGCATACAAAATTCCCAAAATATTATAGATGAGCGTGATGCCCGAGGCCCTTTTAATTCTGTAGGTGATTTTATTCGCAGGGTTCAAATAAAACCAGATTCAGTGGAATCATTAATTTTTTCTGGAGCATTTGATTCCCTTATATCTAATCGTAGGTTGGCTTTATGGGAATCAGGACTTTATAAAAGCCCATCTGGGTCGCAAATAACTTTGCCTATTTCGATGGATGACAATATCCCTAGCTTAGCTGATTTTTCCAGCTATGAAAAAATGATATTGGAATATGAGGCCATAAATATGTACCCGAAAGGACATATTATGGATTTTATTAGGCCTCTTCTGCCTCTGGATGTTTCGAGTACTTATGATGTTTATTCAATGAGAGAGGGTGAATTAGTATCTGTGTGNGGAATGGGAATTGCTAGGCAACATCCAAGAGGGGATAAGGGGACCATCTTTGTTACGGTAGANGATGAAAGTTCAGATATTCAATTAATACTTTGGTCGGACATACACAAAAAATATATAAGAGTTTTAGAAGACCCTATTATTTTGGCTACAGGAAAAATATCACGACATGACGGCGCTACTAGTGTGGTTGTATCTCATTTAGAAACTCTAGAACCGAAGATTGGATTACCTTCTGCACATAATTGGTACTAATTTTCGGTTATATATTTCTCTAGCTGGTGGCTAAAAGTTCTCTCACAATGTTTCTTTCAAGTTCCAGGCCCAGCATGGTAGTGAGTTCTGTTCTACCATGGTCACCAATGGTTACTACAAAGGAAACTCCTAAAAGACGTCCAATTTTAAAATCAATNACAGTCGTGGATAATATTCCCTCCTCACCAGATTGAACTGCTCTNATCCCNACGGATCTGTCNTAAAAATCATCGATTTCGAGTTCTTCAACAGCAACTAAAATTTGGTTTTCTCCAACTTCATTACCTACATTATTTCTAAATTGNGCAACAAACGTATCTGTCATCCATTTTTCAGAGTATTCTTGGTCTTTGAAGAGATGAACAACTGTAGCGGCCACAATATCTGAACCATCCTCGCTCTGTGGTACGGCAGAGGGGGATGCGAATTCCCTTAAGTACCCAGTAAGTCTACCTGCCTCATCATATNTTTCCTCTGTATTTCCAGGGAATCCGTGAATGGCCATGGTTTTATTNTCCAAAATATTNTCTCTGAGTAGTGANAATCCAGTCAGCTCATTTGGGAGTTGACCTAAATCCAAAGTCATATTTTGGAGTGATTCACTTGAAAGTTCGTATGTTGCTTGTGCTAATGAATTCGTCATTTTTATTACTGTTAATTTTTTAGCCCACATCAATGTACACCCTAAGTATAAACCGGTTGTCCATACTGGAGGTAACTGCCNAGCAGATGTTAAAATTCTCGCTGAGTGCTTTGAACATGCACTTGGAGTGCATCGTTATGCTCAATCAGTCAAAATTTCGACACCTGCTTTTAACTACAGTTTTATTTTTTTTAGTCGGNATTGTAGGGTGTGATGAATTTACAAAACATGATGAACATGATCTTGCCCCGACCCCTAATTCAATCTCTACTCCAGGTTCTCCTGTTGCTCCAGGGAGCATATTCAACTCACGGATTAATCACACAGCCACTTTTTTAGAGAGTGGAAAAATTTTGGTCGTGGGAGGTGAATCCAATGACGGAGGGATAAGTTCCCTTGAAATATATNACAGTGAAAATGGTAGCTGGGTTAATGGACAGTCATTGCCNAATCCTAGATTTGGACATACCGCCAATCTCATTGGCAGAGAGTCGNTATTAATCGCAGGGGGGGAGGATGGAGAAAATCCAACGGCATCTACAGTTATATACAATGCAAATGCCGACATGTGGACTTCTTCTTTAGATATGCTACAGCCTAGAACGAAACATGCATCCTCCATTCTCACAGACGGGAGAGTGATTGTAGTTGGAGGCACCAATAGTTCGGGGACTCTTTCTTCTTCAGAAATATATGACCCAGTTCTTCAGCATTGGACATATTCAGGAGAATCTCTTTTGCCAAGAATTGGTCATTCGGTAACTGCATTAAGGAATGGAANGCTATTAGTGGTTGGTGGTCAGATACCAATAGAAAAATCAAATCAGAATTCCTTTTTACTTTGTGAAAATTCAGATGAGGCTGCTCCATCAGTTGGAGTAACTAGCGGATATGATTGTGAAGACGGCGCTGCGACCGTAACGGAGATTTATGATCCAACTAACGACAGCTGGAAAAAATCATCCCCNTTGTTGACCCCTCGATGGGGACATACTGCTACTTTGCTTGATGACGGTAGAGTCCTCGTGGCTGGTGGGGAAAATAATTATTTGTCTGCTATCGAGTCTGAAATTTTTGATCCCAACACTGAAACTTGGGTGTCGGCGGGGCAAATGCTATATGAAAGGACCGGCCATACTGCTTCTTTGCTTTCTGACGGAAGGGTTTTGATAGTTGGTGGTTTTACGTATGTACCGATCAGCTATGCTGAAATTTATGATGTGGAAAAAGGCTGGGTAAAAACCGAAAACCTAATGGGCCCTAGACATATGCATTCCGCTGTTCCTCTAAATGACGGNCAAGTTTTGATAATTGCTGGCAAGGCAGGCCTGTTTACTAATTTAACGAGNGTNGAACTGTACGATTCTGACTCAGGCTCTTGGAGTGTAAAAGGGAAAATGCCTGTTGCTTTATGGGGCCACACAGCAATTCCATTGGATTGTGAAAATGTATTAATAGTAGGGGGCAAACGAAATGACGGTAGCTCCTATAATNTNGCATATTTGTTTGATGCAACGACCGGNGGATATCAAACNACAGGAAAAATGAATGTACCTAGATTTGNTCACTCAGCTACCAAAATTTCAGATGAGTCTGTGGTAGTAGCTGGTGGGCACCTTAATCCTTCATTTCAATCAGATTCAGTTGAGATTCTAAAGCTGGATACATCTGGTTCTTATGAGTGGGTCATTGCTAAGCCCATGCCAATACCCCTTGAGAGGCATTCGGCCATTTATATTGGTGGAGGAAGATTATTTCTGACCGGTGGTTGGAATGGTTCAAGTGCTGCCTCAGATACGTGGATTTTTGATTCTAATAACAATTTATGGGATGTTGGCCCTCCAATGAAAGATGCGAGATGGGGCCATTCAATGGTTTGGCTTGATGACAAAACTGTTTTGATCTCAGGNGGTGTTGGGGACGATGGGTTACCGTTGTCATCGGTCGAAAAATACGATTCAGTGAANTCTTCTATCGAGTTGGTTTCTTCAATGCAGGAGACTCGTAGTGGGCACAGGCTTCTTAAAGACAAAAATGGGGANGTTTATGCGATTGGTGGATACGGTTCTGAGGGTACCTCTTTANCGTCATTCGAAAAATATCGTGTAAATACCAATCAATGGAATAAATTACCTGATATGTCAGAAGCAAGATCGGGCCATTCCGCGATAATTCTTAAGAATGAAAATATTCTCATCNCNGGGGNAACCAAGGACTATANCACTCCNTCAGGGNCCGCAGAATTATTTGATATGAAGTCTGGGCAGTGGAAATCAGCAGGAAGTATGAGGGAAGCAAGGATGGGCCATGTCTCTTATCAGTTCGATAGTAAAAGTGGATTTAACTGCCCTGATTTTAATACTCATGGCGAGGTATTTATCATGGGTGGATATGGTCTGACTGTGATGGACTCTGTAGAAGTTTACAGGCCAGGTGGTGGAGGCTGGTCTGCCTTTGAGTCTATCGTCCGAGGTTCCACAAAGGATAATTTAACCAGACTAGTGAAGGGAATATCGCAAAATTGGCATCGCTAAATTTTTTCTCCCTTGTTGTAAAGCGATCATTCAATGACCGCCATCTCATTTTACCCATATTATCGGGCATGCTTGTGGCTACTACCTTGATGTCTTCAGCACCAATGTATCTGGCCGCTTTGGATCAACAAGGAGTAAGGCAGACAGTAGATTTAACTACCATAAATAAATCTGAAAACTATCTGTCACTGGAAATGTTCGTGTCTTCGATGGTTTTGGACGAGGAACGTATTGTCCGTTCAGATGAATTGATACAGCAAGCCGTGAATTTGTATTGGTCAGAAGCAATTTCCGGTTTAAAGCGGTACCTAAAAACCGATGGGTTTAGTTTCTATAGGTCGTCAGAATCGGCAATACGGGACCTGGAGGATGGTCCTGTGATATCACTTGAGGGGTATTTTCAGAGTTTCAAGGATATGGGGAGAGAGGTTGATTACATCATAGGATCACCACCGGCTTCTGATTTCCAATACCACCCAGATGGGCCGTTACTAGAGGTATCTCTCTCTACAAATTTAGCGGAAGAACTTTCAATTGAATACGGGGATGTTTTACTGGGGGTCCCCTATCCTGATAGCCGGATTAAATTGGGGGTTAGAGTAAGCGGAATTTTTGAGCCCTTGGACCCATATGACCCTATCTGGAAAGACGATATGGATAGATTTCTAATGCCAGTGATTCCCAAAGATGAAGGCTCCGCAGTATCGGATAAATGGTGGGAGGACCAAAAATATTATCTAGCTTTCTTTATATCTGAAGAAGCTATGATGAATTCAATTCCGCTGGCCTATCCAGGATCGATGGTTGAGGCACGTTGGGATCAACAAATCAATAACCTAATTTTAAGAGAGTGGACTAGGGCTGAAATCGCCAGTTCTATCGATGGTCTTGACGGATTGCTTGCTAAACAAATACCGGGATTTCAACTTAGATCTGGGATAATTCTGATGTTAAAGGAATTTAAAACCCAAAGTTTTTTTTCCAGCATTCCATTGTTGTTACTTTTTGCTGTGATAGGTTCTTCCCTTTTATATTTCGTATTTATGATAAGTTCATACCTGATGCCGGCCAGGGAATCAGATATTTCTCTAATAAAAACCCGAGGAGCTTCCCGGCTCGCTGTTTTTAGGCAGTATGGATTGGAAGGGCTTTTGTTGTTTTTGGCCTCAATCATTTTCGCCCCAATTTTTGCCTTCTGCCTAGTATCTTTGTCGGGTATATTGCCTTATTTTCATGGTATTTCAGATGGTAAATTTTTGCCGACAACGTTGTCTTGGGCGTCTTTTATACTCTCATTTGGGTTTGGGGGATTGTGCTTCATTGCTTTCTTATTACCTCCTATT
>PAON01000063.1:0-11826 GCA_002708495.1 Dehalococcoidia bacterium
CATAGATGAGGCTGTACCTTTTTTTACAGCATCTCTATGGAAAGATTTACAAATTCCTATTTTGCTTATCTGCCCTAGCCCAGAGCATTCAAGACGTCTACATGACTATTTATCTGCTTGGATGGAGAGTGAGGTAAAACCACTCAGGTTTGGTGAAAGTGAAGTCTTGCCATATGAGAGGTTGACAGAAGATCTTTCCACATCTCGAGAAAGACTAAATACTTTAGGCTCCTTGGTAAAAAATAATTCGGAACCACTAGTTGTGGTAACTTCAGCGTCAGCTCTCACTCAAAAAACGATCTCAATCAAATCATTTAAAGAAAATTCCTTTTCATATGTACAAGGAGACAAAGTCAATCTAGAAGAGATGGTCAATTACTGGCAGCAGATGGGTTACTCTTTTGAATCAAATGTGTCGGAACCAGGTACTGTCAGTAGAAGAGGCGGAATCATAGACGTATATCCAATAGGTGAAGATGTGCCCTATAGAGTCGAACTTTGGGGTGATGAAATAGATAGCATAAGGACTTTTGATCCAGACAGCCAAAGATCAATAGATATTGTCACCGGGTTCTCCATCAGCCCAGCTAAAGAAACTTTAATATCATCAACCTCCGCGGATGAATTTGACCGACTGCTTTCTCACGTGGATCTTTCGCATTGCAATCCCGAAGAAATAACTCGATTTAATTCCGAAATTGATGATCTGCTAAACGGACATCAAATTGAAGAATTGGGTTTATATTCTGGCTTTTTCAACAGAGGAACCTTGCTTGATTATTTCCCACCGAATGGCTTAGTGGTTTCATACAGAAATGTAGATGCGATGAATTCTGTATGGAATGCTGAGGAACGGGCAAATCAATTGAAACTGGTAAAGGAAAACCGGGGAGAGATTCCACTCAATTTTCCTACCGATAGAATTTCTTGGAGTGAAATAGAAAACTCAATAGAGAAATTAAAGAAAAACATATTTCTGATGCCTTGGGGAGCATCAGACCTAGATAATAACAATACTCACCNAATGCCCTTTAGTTCCCCACCCTTATATAANGGTGANCTAAACACCTTATNGGANGATACGTCTGAATTCACAAATGGTGGAGGTAATGTGATTGCCATTACCTCTCACCATTCAAGATTAAAAGAACTTTTGAAAGATTTAAGCCCTTCTGAACCTGCAGTCGCCGGTTCCGTTACTGATTTACATCCGCTATCCGTAATTCCAGTCGACACTGCCAATATTGGAGATGGCTTTGTAATTAATACGCCACAGCATCGTCTGACCATTCTAGGTGACAAGGAGATTTTTGGCATCGCCAAACGCAGGCGAGCGAAAAGGGCCAGTAAAGTATNAAGAGAAACTTTTTTTGAAGAAATATCTCCTGGCGATTANGTGGTTCACGTGGAACACGGNATAGCNAGATTTGTTGGTACAGATAGNAAGTATGAAGACTCTGGTAACCATGAATATTTAATTCTCCAGTATGCTCAAGGGGATAAGCTGTATGTCCCAATGCAGCACCTAGACAGAGTTGCCCCATATGTAGCTCCTATGGATAGATCTCCCTCACTCACGAGACTGGGGACTCAAGAATGGTCTCGGACAAAAGCGAGAGTCGAGAAGTCAACTCGTGAAATGGCAATGGAATTGCTATCGATATACGCAGCAAGACAGGTGAGTAAGGGCCACGCTACTGGTCCCGACACAAAATGGCAGTTCGAACTGGAAGAATCCTTCCCCTACGAAGAAACCGTGGATCAAATTTCTACGTTAGTAGAAATAAAAGACGACATGGAATCTGACCGACCCATGGACCGGCTCATATGCGGGGATGTGGGGTACGGTAAGACGGAATTGGCTCTAAGGGCAGCTTTCAAAACCGTAATGGATGGAAAGCAAGTTGCTGTGTTAGTACCAACCACAGTCCTAGCACAACAACACTATGAAACTTTCTCAGAAAGGATGAATGCTTTCCCTGTCAAAATATCTGTATTAAGCAGATTTAAATCAAATATAGCTCAAAAGGAAACTTTAAAAGCCTTAGTGGATGGAACAGTCGACATATGCATTGGGACACACCGACTAGTTCAGAAAGATGTCAGATTCAAGGATTTAGGTCTAGTGATAATAGATGAAGAACAACGGTTTGGGGTTGTNCATAAAGAACGACTTAAACAAATGCGAAGCCAAGTGGACATTCTAACCCTCTCCGCCACTCCTATACCAAGGACCTTACATATGTCGTTAGCTGGGGTAAGAGACATGAGCACAATAGAAAGCGCTCCAGAAGAAAGNCTGCCAATAAAAACCTATGTGTCTGAATTTAGTGACGAACTAATTAGAGAGGCGATACTTAGAGAAATGGATCGCCAAGGACAAGTGTATTTTTTGCACAATCGGGTTTATAACATNGAATATATGTCTGAATATATTCGAACCCTGGTCCCAGATGCTAGGGTAGGCATCGCTCATGGCCAGATGTCGGAAAAAGAGCTAGAAAGATCAATGATATCTTTCTCACAAGGTGAAACCGATGTTTTGCTATGTACAACAATAATAGAATCTGGATTGGATATAGCTAATGCAAACACATTGATAGTAAACCGAGCAGATTCATTTGGACTAGCACAGCTTTACCAACTAAGNGGAAGGATCGGTAGGAGTTCTAAAAGAGGCTATTCATATCTACTNATACCTAAAAGTCACACCATGACGGAATCAGCCGAAAGAAGGTTAAAAGCGATGTTATCGGCAACAGAGCTCGGTTCAGGTTTCAAAATAGCTATGAAGGACTTAGAAATCCGAGGGGCCGGAAACATACTGGGAGCCGAGCAAAGTGGTCATATACATGCTGTTGGTTTCGAACTTTACACTCGACTTTTAGCAACAGCNGTTGAGGATTTACGATCTCAAGATATCCCTCCAGATGATCCAAATCACCCCAGTTATCTCCAACCTAATACAGTAAGCATAGATTTAGGAATTCCCACTGGAATATCTCAAGACTATATAGAAGATCTTCCCTCACGTTTAGATATATATCAAAAATTAATCAAATGTCGCACATTGGATGAAACTAATTTGTTAGAGCAAGAGTTAAAGGATCGGTTCGGCCCATTACCCTGGCAAGCATTAAACCTTCTTTTTACTGTTAGGCTCAAGATCAAAGCATCGTTAACTGGTATGGAATATATTCGAAAAACTGGTGAAAAACTGGTGATCCAATTTCCCTTTGAAGTGGGAGGAATGAGATTTGCGCTGCAAAACCTAATTGGTCCTAGCTGGACTATAGGTAATATGCAGTTAAGATCCACTTTAATTGAACTTGGTGACAATTGGGAAGATAGCCTTGTAGAGGTGGTTGATAAATTAGGAGAATTTCAGTCAAGAATGTCTGACGAGTTAGCCAACTCCACGGCATCTACCTAAAATCTTCTGCCAATGAATTTAAAGCATCCAATAACTGTCCCATATTGGAAATCCTCGGACACCGAGAGAACCCCGGGTGATTTCCGTCCCTGTCAATTAATATGGGCTGCACGCCAGAGTTTTCAGCGCCTTCAACATCTGAACCAATCTGATCTCCGACATGAACTGCCTCCAGCTCAGAAACACAGGCGATCTCCAAGGCTTTCTTAAACATTAAAGGATTCGGTTTTTCAACACCCAATTCCAAAGAAGTCACGGCAAACTGCATATGTTTTGACAGATTAAATTCATCCAATAATTCGCTTCCCGACCGATTCATATTCGACAGTAATCCTAGGCATAGATCTCGAGACCTTAATTCGTCCAAAACAGGCCAAACATCTTCAAAAATAGTCATTTCATACGGAATGGTCCTAACGGTATTCCATATTTCCCCAGCAGTCTCCAAATCTACATCTATACCTGAACCTTTTATAATTCTCCTTTCATATTCACAGAAAAAATTAAACCGTTCAGTTTCTGACATTTGCCGCAAGGGATGAACTTTATTCTGGTCGGTCATGAAGGCATCAGCCTGACCATAGCCTCTAAGAACACCTTGTTGAGTTAACGAGATGCCAAACTTATTGCAAGCCCGGGATTGAATTTCATATCGCGATGGTTTGAATCCCGCCAAGGTTCCATACAGATCAAAAAAAATCGCTTTTATCATATCGCAGCTATAATAGCACCTCTATATTTCAAAGCAGCAATGGATTGTCCTCATGAAAGCTGGTAAGTTGCCAATAGAACACTTAGAAAAGGTTCTGAATAACCTTAAGTCAACGGATCCGCGGATCGTTGCAGGACCAGCCCCGGGGGAAGACGCTTCCTTAATTGATATGGGAGACCGATATCTTGTCGCAACAACCGATCCAATAACCTTCACAACAAACCAAATCGGTTGGTATGTCGTAAATATAAATGCCAACGACGTAGCTGTAATGGGAGGCGAACCAAAATGGATGATGACAACGATACTTTTACCAGAAAATTATAACGAAAATTCCATTTACCAAATCTTTCAAGATATTACAGAGGCCTGCCGGCAATTAAATATATCTGTTATCGGTGGCCACACAGAAATTACTGCCGGAATTGATCGGCCTTTGATATCAGGAGTCATGCTAGGAGAGGTTAAAAAAGGTAGTGAGATAAAATCTTCGGGGGCAAATATAGGAGATTCAATTATCCTAACAAAAGCCATTCCCATAGAAGGTTGTGCAATTTTGGCCAACGAGGCAGTAACTAAATTGAGAGAAAATGGCATTGAGGAAAGCTTAATTTATGAATCACAAAACCTCATATATAACCCAGGCATCAGCGTGGTAAAAGATGCATCTATCGCAATAAAATCAGGGGAAATAACTGCCATGCATGACATCACAGAAGGTGGAATAGCGGGTGGTCTAATGGAACTTTCATATGCCTCTAATTTAGGTGTGCACATAATTAGAGAGGACATTCCTGAGATACCTCAAGCTAAACAGTTCTCAGACCTACTGGGTCTTAACATACTCGGAATGATAGCCTCGGGGTCTTTATTGATATGTGCACACCCGAAGTATGACTCGACCATATTAAGAAACCTAAATAACAATGGGATAAAAGCAACTAAAATCGGAGTAATGAAAGATTTAGACTATGGACTCAAAATGACTGAAAATGAACATGTCCATGATCTACCAAAATTTGAAACTGATGAAATTGCTCGGTTTCTGTCCAATCAATCACAACAAATCAAAACTCATTAAGTAAGCATTTCAATTGGAGGCATAAGATGAGCGGGACCTACATAAAATCTGAAAGCGATCAAGGTGTTCTAATACTAACCATGCATGACCCTAAAACAAGGAACGCCATAGGATTGGAAATGATGGCAGAATTAGAAGAAGAGCTCGACAGATTTGAATCATCTCCTACACTCCGCGCGTTGGTTTTAACTGGATCAGATCCCTCATTTTGCTCCGGGGCCAATGTCAAAACCATGAATGAGGATAACGAGTCCTCTGAGGCTAAAACTATACCAAATGATCGCACGCCGTGGGATCTCTTAAATGAAGCCTGGGACAAGCAATCGGTATTAAATTCAAGGCCAAGGGATCTGATAGAAGGTGTACGTTATGTCCCCCTGCGATTGCACAATTTACAAAAACCATCAATAGCCGCCGTGAACGGGTCGGCTGTTGGTCTGGGAATGGGCATAGCTTTGTCTTGCGACATACGGTTTGCTTCTACCAATGCTAAGTTTTCTGAAATGTTCGTCAGAAGAGGATTGATACCTGCGGATGGTTCCTGCTGGCAGCTCCCTCGTATGATAGGTTTGGGGAAAACTTTCATGCTCCAATACACGGGAGAAATAGTTTCAGCTGAAGAATCTTTAGGGCTTGGCATAGTGAACAAAATAACCCAGCACGATCAGCTAATGAATGAAACCATGGATCTNGCCCACCGAATAGCCTCCGGAGCTACTTATTCAATGGCTTTGATAAAAAAGCTTATTCATGAATCACTGCACACTAACCTGGAGGAAAGTTTGAAGCTCGCCGGGCCCGCCCAAGATATTGCCCGTCAAACATCAGACCACAAAGAAGGTGTGAAAGCATTCGTTGAGAANAGAAAACCCAATTTCACAGGCCGGTAACCATTGTCNCTAAATAGAATTGAGGAACCATTTAACGGNAGATTCAAAGGAACCAGGNGATTCCTGATAAAACCAGTGGCCTCCACCTTCAAGTTCAGCCAGCTTACAGCCGTCCAACTCTTCTCTCATTTTCACAGCAGTTTCATGGGCCAAAAGTGTGCTTTGCCTTCCCCTGATTATGACGGTGGGACAGACGATTTTTCTCCAAGTTTCCCAAAGATCAGGTCGTTCGTATTCNTAGATGAGGTTTCTGTCTCTTTTCCATACCCATCTTCCATCGGCTTTTGATACCGCCATTACTTCCGCCTGAAATCTGACCATTGCTTCTGAAGATTGGGGTTGTCTGGACCATATTTTGTCGACAAGATCTTCAAAAGTATCCCATTCGTCAGATTCGTTTTTATACCTTTTAAACATTGAACCCGAAGACTCGTTAACTGCGTCCGGATCTATATCAACAACCACTAACGCCTTAACCTGTTTTTGATTTTGAGCAGCATATGAAAAGGCATATCTTCCTCCGGCTGAATGNCCAATCAATATTGGATTTTCNAGGCCTAATTTTGAAATAGTTGCCTCGA
The DNA here is from genome assembly GCA_002708495.1 of Dehalococcoidia bacterium. Lineage (GTDB taxonomy): Bacteria > Chloroflexota > Dehalococcoidia > Lucifugimonadales > UBA826 > UBA11996. Next base: position 6,698 of record PAON01000063.1, read on the forward strand.
NGTCGGATACATAATCTAAGAATGTGTAATGCCCGGGAGTATGATCGCTATCGCCATGGCCTCTGCTATCCAGAGCCACNACTCGGTATTCGCTNGACATGGATTGGGCAAATACTTCCCAACTNCTACCGCAGTCTTGCAGGCCNTGTAGCAAAAGTATTGAAGGATTAGATCTATCACCCCATTCAGAACAATTTAGTCGCACGCCNGAATGATTGAATCTGATCTGCCTGCGNGTATCNNCCATCAATTGAATCTCCTAAATCCATCTTGGTTTTTATCAGAGCCATACATACCCTGAAATGAATCATTTTCTAATGATTCAACCCTTGATTTTAAANTTGACTCACCAATTGAACCAACCCATCGACCTATAATAATNCCCTCCCGATCTATGAAAAATGTCACTGGCANTCCAGTCACNCCATAGTCCACCATTATTTTCCCGTCCTTATCTATTGCATTGGTAAATGTGACATCAAATTCCTTAATGTACCTATCAGCGTCGGCCACAGTATCTTGGACGTTTATTCCTAGCAGTACCACACCTTTTTGCCGATACAACCTCCACATTTTTTCAAAATGGGGTGTTTCATCCCTGCAAGGGGGGCACCAAGAGGCCCAAAAATTCAGAACAATTGGTGAACCAAGATAATTTGATAAAAATACTGGATCTCCATCTATAGCAACAGCAAGAAATTCGGGTGATTTTTCCCCTATCAATTGCTCTCCACTCCTTCCTGTTGCAGAGGTTCTATTAGAAAGGCCTGTAGCAAGAAATACTGTAAACAATGATATAAGTATGGCCAATACTAAAATGGCAATTCCCTTCACAACATTAGTATTGCCTTGAATTGTTGATCTCATAACACTCGAGGATATGAATTGTCTTACGTAATAAACATGCTTCGATTAATATTATAAAGTGAAAAGGGGGAGTCTGTGAGACTCCCCCTTTAAGCAATTTTCAGGATACGCGATTAAAAATTTGATCGTCGATCTTCCATATTTGAATGCACATCTATAAGTACTGTTTTGCCATCCGCATTCAATTGTTTTGCCTGTTCCAAGGCTGAAGCTATCTCCTCGGGCTTTGTCACCGTTATCCCAACCGCTCCAAGGCCTTCAGCAATCTTGGCATAATCACCGGTCATGTAAGTTGTGCCAAAGGATTCCCTTGCTGTCGGATATCCACCTGGATAGGTAGCCATACCGCCGTTGTTTAAAACAATTGTTGTTATTGGTGCGCCCGCTCGAACGGAAGTTTCTATGTCCAACCCAGACATACCAAAGGCTCCATCGCCCATAATATTCATACAGAATTTATCCGGACATGCCATTTTCACCCCAGTCATTAGTGGAATACCATACCCTAAGTGGGTAGTTTTCCCCCAACCAACGTAACTATGAGGCACTGTGCCAGGATAAAAAGGCATTATTATATCTCTTGGAGCTCCAGCATCATGTGTCACTATGCTATTTTCTTTATCAAGGACGTTAATCATCTCGCCAATAACTCTGTATGGGGTGATTGGAGTCTCATTTGAGCTAAGGGCTTCGCTCCATTCTGCCATCCACTTGTCGTTTATTTCAGCAATTTGATCTGCCAATTCTGAGGAGCCTTTTCTGTCTTCCCCGGCAAGTTGAGCCTTAACTTCGTTTACCATCATGTCAAGGGTTAGTTTTGTATCGCCAACCAACCCCACATCAACATTGTAATCCTTGTTCAAATCAGCCACGGTCTCAGTGTTATGTATCATCACTTTCCCATCTGGTATCGGTTGCCCATAGCCAGTCCGAGTAAGGCTAGTCCCTACACCTAATAAAACATCTGATTCCTGAAGCCATGTCCTTGCCTGTAACGAAGTTGCAGAACTTCCGGATCCAAGAGCCAAAGGATGTCTTTGGTCGAACCCGGATTTACCAGGCATCGTACAGTANACTGGGATTTGGGCAATTTCGGCCAATTCCGTAAGCTCCGGAGATGCNCCTGACATCAAAACACCCATTCCCGACCAGATCACAGGTTTTTTCGCTGCAAGCAACAATCTAACCGCCTCTTTAATCTCTGCTGGGTCTGGAGCGAATTTATGTCTTTTAGGAGGAGAGTAAGAAGAAACAATTGAATCATCTACCTCCATCTCACCCACGTCTGCGGGTATTTCGACAATGACAGGACCTGCCCTACCATTTCTTAAGGCGTGAAATGCCCTCCTCATAATAGATGCCACCTGGCTGGGTTGAAATATCACTTCGGCAGACACTGAAACCGATTCATAAGTTCTAGCTGGGGAAAAATTCGGCTTAACCGATCGGGCTGACACGGCTGGGCCACCAGGAAGATATAGAATTGGCACATTATCCGCATACGCCTGGGCCAAACCTCCCATCGTGTTCTCAGATCCTGGTCCACCTTGGGTTATCAAAACTCCAAACTCTTCTCGGTTTCTCATCCGACTAAACCCATCCACCGCCATTGCTGCTCCTCGTTCTTGACGGAACATGACGGGATTGATTCCAACTTCGGCCACTGCCTCAATCAGGTTATTGGATGGAAAGCACCCTGCCCACTCAATTCCTTCAGCTTTTAATATCCTTGCTACAGCATCAAGCACTTTCATGAATATGAATCCTCCAATTAGAATAACTATTTATCTCTGGCNATTGGTAAGCATGGCAGGTTCAGACATGGCACTACTCAAAAGCCGGTCAAACCACATTGTAATTGGCATAAATATCATTATCAACCTGAGTATACTAGTCGAAATTACTCGTTACGCTAAACTTAATTAGANGGAAATTCGGCCAAGGTTCNTCTCTACTAATTAACAGTGAAAAAAGAAAATGCAAATTGGACAAAAAATACACCATGTACTAGAAATAAATTCTACNATGGAAGCCTGTAAACGTTTGTCTAATTTAGGGGAGCCAAACGGAACCATAGTGTCGGCAAATTACCAAAAATCCGGCAGAGGTCGGTTCAAAAGGAAGTGGGTATCTCCGAGTGGCGACAACATCCAAATGTCGGTACTGCTTAGATCCAACCAGCAGGAACTAAAATATCTTAATATTTTCGCATCAATGGCTGTACTAGCTACCTGTGAACAAACCCTAGGGGTTCAGGGAAGTATTAAATGGCCTAATGATGTTCAAATCAACGGCAAGAAAATCGCAGGAATATTAACCGAAACAGTGTTCGAAGGTGAAAAATTAGTATCTTCNGTGATTGGAATCGGTTTAAACGTCAACCTCGACGTAAAAACCCAAACTGATATTGAAGACACAGCAACTTCTCTTAAATGTGAAAAAGGCAGGTATATAAGCCGTTCCGTAATTCTAAAAAAACTTATAACTCAATTAAATTTTTATTACTCTCAAATTAGTGACGGNAGANTTTTGACCCAACGATGGTCTGATAAATTGAGTACGATAGGAGAAGAGGTAACTTTGTCACTCGGGAAAAATCTGGAAGAAAATGTTTTGGTTGGGTTGGCGGAATCAATCAGTGATGACGGTGGACTAATAATCCGAAAGACGGACGGTTCGCTCTTCACAGCAAATGCTGGTGAAGTGACTTTAGCCAAAAGAGGNAAAATATTGTGATAGATTGATCATCAAAAATTTGGAGTATGGAAATGCTTGAAAAACTTAGTTTAGAAGACAAAACAATTGTNATAACGGGTGGAGGTACTGGTTTAGGTAAGGAAATGTGCCTAGCTATGGCCCGAGCCGGAGCTAANCTCGTAATNGCAGCAAGAAGGCTTGAACCAATTGAAGAAGTATCAAAACTGGTCCAAGGTTTGGGGCGTAGATCATTAGCGATCTCGACTGACGCAACAAACACATCTGATATCAAAACACTGTTTGATACTGTACTGAAAAAATTCGGAAAAGTTGATGTCCTGATCAACAACGCCGGAATTGTGAGAGAAGATTCTGCGAAACCAATTTGGGAAATAACCGATGAAAGTTGGAAAATNGGAATCGATGTGAATCTATCTACAGCTTTTTATTGTTCCAGAGAGATATCAAAGCANATGGTAGACAATGGTGGCGGAAAAATTGTGCACGTATCCTCCGGTTTTGGGTTTAGGGGTGGAAGAGACAATTACATGTATGCTGCAGGAAAAGGGGGAATTGTAAATTTAACTAGAGCTATGGCAACAAGCCTAGGCAGATATGGAATTACCACAAATTGCATAGTCCCTGGNTTNATNCCCACAGAGGTCACNNANCCAANTAGCGATAGATCCCAACAGCGNGGAAGATTTATACCAATTGGCNGGGTTGGACAACCNTCGGAAATGGGCCCCTTGGCAGTTTATTTAGCCTCTGAGGCCTCAGATTATATGAATGGCGAGTTTTTTGCCATTGATGGTGGTGGTCTAGCTGGCGGTATAGCACCCACTCTTCATGCACCAGATATACCATTAGAAATTTAATTTTGATATAGCCAACATCGCTAATTCAAGGAGCAGATCTACTATGAGTACACCAGAAGGATGGAACCTAACAGGTAAGAAAGCTGTCATAAGTGCCGATCGTAGAGGTTGGACCAAGTTTTTTGCCAGTGCTTTAGCAGAAGCAGGCGCCGATGTAGCAATAATAGGATCGGAAAATTCTGATATGGAAGAAGCCCGCAATAAGGCATCCGACTATGGACATAAGGTAATCAGCCAAACAACTGATCTAATGTCCAAGGCCTCCATTGATAAATCCATCCAAAGCATAAATGATGACTTTGGGACGATAGACATCCTGGTGAATAATGCCAAGGCTAATTTTGGAAAAAGGTTTGAAGAGGTAACAGAATCGGAATTTGACACTCTAATAGATTTCAATCTCAAATCCATGTTTCTAACTTGCCAATCAGTAGGGCAAACTATGTTAAAAAATAAAAGAGGTCGCATAATAAATATGACCTCTGACCTAGCTGTGAGAGGTTTGTGGAACTCTGTGATCCCATGTGCCTCTGAAGGAGCAATACACCAGTTAACCTCTTCTCTGGCACTTGAGTGGGGCCGGGCCGGAATAAGGGTCAATGGTATCGGGGCAGGGTGGCTTAGCACCAAACAGGAATCAGATCCCAGCGAACCTGATTTATTAGAGAGATACTTACCCTTGAAAAG
>PAON01000064.1:0-11596 GCA_002708495.1 Dehalococcoidia bacterium
TCTCACATGATGATCACGAAATAACTTCAAATGATAAAACATCTCTTTGCTTTGAATTCGATGGAGATGGACCGGGTATACTTAGCGAGTCTTTGACAGAATTTGCAGCTAGAAATATCAATCTTGTAAAAATTGAGTCGAGACCTAATAAAAGACGTTTAGGCCGTTATGTATTTCTGGTAGATATCGATGGTCACAGGGATACGCCTGAAGTGAAACAGGCACTGGAATCCCTTCACAAAAAAGTGTCCATGCTGAAAATCTTTGGTTCCTATCCTAAAGGTGATATGTAGCGCTTAGATCATGTTTTAAGAGGAGTTTTTTGGGTCGTCGCTAGCTGTCTCACTTTTTGTTTGAGCTTCCTCAGGTATGCCACTATCGGGGCCTACAAATCTTGAATTCACCTGCTCTATCAAAGGGTCGATTCGAGCTTTCATATTTCCTATTGTTGCGGGTACGTTATCTCGAACTGTGTCAAGTGTCGGGCCTAGCCGTTCCACTATTATGTCGGAAAATCTTTCAGCCTTTTCTCGCCAATAATCACTTTTCTCTAAAAGTTCAGAACGGGTTTCAGACCCAGGTTTAGGAGCCATTAGTATTCCAGCAACGGTTCCTATAATTGCTCCGAGAATAAGTCCGGTGGAAAAGCCCCCCCCATTGTCTTTAGCCATTAGTCGTCTCCTTTTCGGTGTTTTTTTCGGGAAAATCCCCCGGCCACGCTAAACAATTTTAAAATGCCTCTGAAAAGCCCCATGTTTCCCAAGAATTTATCTGCGATTGCATCGGTGATATTTTCCACATTTTGAGAGTTCCTAGTAAGAGATTCCAGCAGACGATTAATATTTTTAACTGTTAAAAATAAGAAAGTGCAAATTAATGGGAGGCAAATGATAAATGCGATGTCCCGTACTAAGCCAATTATTTCATAAATATTTGAGTCCATAACAGTTGCTTAATCCTAGCATAATAGAAAAGCACTCGACAAAATGAATTGTCGAGTGCATCTTCAATTGTTGGTTGGCGGCCGAATTATGGCTTAATAAGCATTCTCACAGAGCCTTCCATATCTTTTCTCTGGGTGACGATGTCATGACTATTTTTCTCTGCCCAGACTATTAAATCATAGGTGTTTAGGACATCAGGTATGATCACTTCGACAAACGAGGAGGAATCATCACTTATTTGCGCACTAATAGCGGCTATTATCCCGGCACAGGTCTTTCCTGTACCATCTATTATTATCCATCCGTCTGATTCTTGATTTAATGACGGGGCCCCATTTTCACTGTATACATTTACCTCACCGGTTTGCCTAAGATCCAGTTGGGTTTTAAACTCTGATACAGATTCCCAATGCACCCTAGAATCTCGATCACCTTTTTGGCAAACGGCTCCTCTGACCCCAACTATGTCAGGGTTAACCCTTGATAGTTCGTCAAGGTCACTCATCTTCAGGTGGCCTGACAGAGCTGTGCTCATACCCAATTCCTTTCCTTCCAAAACCATCTCTTTGAGACGTTCTTCAGGCACAAAATCGAATAAATTCCTACCGTCTTTGACAAGAGTATCTATTAAAAATCCATCACATTGGCCTTCTTTCGCTAATTTCACCATCAAGTCTGGGTCAATCCCACCATCATAGAGTAGGTTGTCTGCGAAAAGTGAACCGATGAGTTTAGTTTGAGTTCCTGTTAAAGCTTCTTTTGCTGCTAATAAGGTTTCAAGGGCAACATCGTATTCACTCACCATGAAGCCTACCTTGACCGAGGTTGCATCAAGTATTCCGGCGGCATAAACGGCCATGGAGACTGTACCTATTTGGTTAGGGACCACCCCCAGTGTCACACTTGCATGGTGGGCACTTGGAACCGCATTTCTGATCTCTTTTACTACGTTAGGATGAGCTGAACCTACTAGGGCTTCTTGAAGGTTCTTGACGTCGACTATATCGGCTCCACCTTTTAGAGCTTGCTTTGCTTCATATAGATCTTGGACACTTACCATAAGAATCATTTCGTGTATTCCTCGTGACTATTTATGACTATTTCTATTCTAAGTTCCTGTTTACTGGATGCCTTTAGCGGCTGCGATATCATTTTTTAACTGTTCTTTCTCATCATTTGTAAGATCTGTCAGTGGTGCCCTGACGTGACCGCCAGACATACCCATAAGTTCACCCCAGTACTTGCACAAGGAGGCAGGTAAGGCTCCTCCCATTTTCTGTACAGTGTATTTCCACCATTTGTCTGAAACTTCTTTAATTGGTTTTATGTTAGTGTCGTAAAAATCGTCATCTAGATCCCCTTCCATCACTTTGTCAATAAACTGCACGTAGTGGTTGGAATCTGGTGTGTCAAATCTCCAGTCAGAGGTGTTGGCAAACATAACTTGTTGTTCAAAACCTAGTTCTTTTCCTTTTTGGAATATCCATTCATCAGGGGTACTTATGATAGCCTTCTTCCCTATTTTTAGGTGAGTGTCAATTGAAAGTTCTGGATTGAAACTGGCCTCTTTGACTCCTACTACATTTGAAATATTGCAAATGCGGTCTAAACCGTTTGCATCTAAGACAGTTCCAAACTGTGGGGAGTTGTAATACATAATTGCCAAATCTGTGTTGTCAGCTAAACTTCTGACCCAATCTATCACCTGATCCTCGGTTCTTGTAGCAAAGTAAGGAGCAGCCACGATTAGCAAATCAAACCCAGCATGTTCCGCATAGCTAGCTAGATCTAGCATTTCCTTTAAAGAGGTATGGGACACGTGAGCTCCTATTGGCCAATCATTCCCAGCCTCATCACTCACAATGTCATATACTCGCAATCTTTCCTCTTTGGTTAGAGTCCAGAACTCTCCCATGCCCCAGGTACAACCGGCACCTCTAGTTCCTAAAGATTTCACATGCCGTATATCTCTGCGCAATCCTTCCTCATCTATCTCATCTTCTGGCGTAAAAGGTGTCATTAGGGTGGACCATTGCCCGCGAAGGTTTTCCCTTGCCCAATCGACCGCTTCGGTTTTGCTGTATTCAGCCATGCAAATGAACCTCAATATGTGAACTTATTAATATAGTTACTAAACAAGCAACTGATACTAGAAATGATCGGAATTAATAATAGTAAGGCAAGGCAAGCAGTGTCAACGCGGCGATCGATGTATAAGGGTAACTACAAAGTTTTAGTAGTCTAGTACTCAGTCTTTCATCGCCGCTTTGTACTGGGTCCTCAAGCAGCGAGTACATATATTGATTTTTTTCATATGGCCATCAATTTCGACGGTGGCTTTATGAATATTCAGATTCCATGTCCTTCGAGTTCGCCTCTTCGAATGGCTGACATTATTGCCAGTACGTACCTGTGTTTTACAATTTGGAGCTTCACATGTAGCCATTTTTTGCCTTTCAGTAATTTTATTGCGTGTATTCTTATGAGCCTTTGAACCAGTTTTCAGGTTGCTTATTTGCCTTAGAACTGGAAGAAATCCAAGTTAAAAAATACCATATCCTTTATTATACTTCCAGCATATTTTTGTTGTGGTGTATCTATGNCGGATTCCAATGTAACAACAGCAGACACATTTTTAGGAATGTTTAGCTCCTCTGTTGTTTTTTTTAAACGACATGTTGATGCTATAAATTCTCTGAATGTCTTTCCAGTTCCGGATGGGGATACTGGGACAAACATGTACGGTACATTGCATGGAATTCAATCTCGGATGTCATCGGCTTCATACAACAATCTTTACGAACTTATGGATCAACTTGCAGAGGCCGCNCTATATGAGGGCAGGGGTAACAGCGGAATAATTTTGTCTCAAATCTTTCAGGGTTTNNTTGACCATTTGTCTTGTAATAGGTCCAAAATCGATTTTGAAATTATAGCCGGTGCCATTAATAACGCCCGNCTTAAGGCATTCAAATCTGTCAAAGACCCTTCTGAAGGCACCATGCTCACAGTGCTTTCAGACGTTGCAAGCAAAGCAGACTCTCTNAAAGGAAAAAAANTTTCTGTTAAACATTTGTTCCAATCTCTGGTGAAAGANGCAGAACAATCGGTAAACAGGACACCCGACTTACTCCCGGTATTAAANGAAAGTGGTGTAGTAGATTCAGGAGCCTACGGGCTTGAGGTCATACTGAAAGGTATGTCAATTTTCCTAGATGGANGTGACCCGGATACTTTTCCTGTTGCNTTGAGATTTCCAGAAGGGGAAGGTGCNGGGGTTGAGAATCTTATATNNGATCATTTTGGATCTGAAGATGATTTTGGATATTGCACTCAATTTCTACTGGAGACTAGTCAAAATTTGCAGATTGTGGAGAAGCTTTTTGAAGGNGTNGGTAATTCCATTGTTATTGTGGGAGAGCAGAGGATATTCAAGATTCATATCCATACCCTAGATCCTGGTAATGCCCTTTCAGAAGCTATCACAATAGGGAGTATAGCTTCAGTTTCCATAGAGAATATGGAAGCTCAATCCCAGGAGATATTAAATTCTTCCAGAAAGGCAAAACCTAAATTACAGATTGATTTATCTGGCCAAACGGCGCTCTTGTCCATTGTTAATGGGTACGGAATTGTAAGGATGAATAATGAATTAGGAGTTGATTTAGTGATTGACGGGGGATTAGATATGAATCCCAGCGTTGAAGATATAGTTTCGGCAGTGAATCAAATTGAGGCGGATTCAATTTTACTTTTAACCAATGATAAAAATGTTATTCCAGCGGCTAATCAGGCCGCTGAGTTACTCACCTCAACTATTGAGATATTGCCTACGGAGACCCAAGTTCAAGGNCTAGAATGCATATTTAATTTTGATCCTGACGTATCCGCTTTGCAAAATAAAAAAATAATGAGCNGATTGATACCTCATATCAAAACAATTGCGATATTTAAATCTTCTAGGTCTGTGAAAATAGACGGGATGACNGTGGATCGATTGCAACCAATGGTGATGGTGGACGGAGAGATTCACAAATCTGGAGATAANCTGGATGAGNTATTCCTGGAAATAATCCAAGAAGAATTGAGGCATCCTGTCGAACATGTCACAGTCCTTCTGGGTAACGGAATGAATAGTGAGGATATTGATCGGATCAATACCATCTTGGAGCATAATTTAGAAAATCTCAAAGAAGATGTTATTGAACTGCATATAGGCGGACAACCTCATTATGACTATCTAATCTCCGTTTTAAGTAATTAATTATCAGTTGGCATATCGGCTATGGTCAATCGTAATTTGATGATGAAAACATTGAGAAAGATTCTGAACCAGGAAGTAGCTTCCGANTTCGATGACTCCACTGTGATAGGNGGGATAGAGGCCTTCTTGTCTTTCAATACGGGAATGTTCCCAGAGCAATTTTTGGAGCCTTTGCAAGGTTATTCAATTATGAATAAAAAACAGCGAGCTAGCGCGGTGGGGGAATTGATTCGAGCATTAACNCCTGAGGTAAAGCCTAATTTTTCAAACCCGAAGCGAAAAAACATTTGCTTANCCGATTCTATTGAATCATTTAAGAAGACTGNGAAGGGCTGGCCTGTAAAAAAAATATCAGATGCCTTAAGTTTGAACACCGTAAAAGATTTAATTTTGCATTTTCCTGAACGACATGAAGATTTCAGTAATATACGGAGAATCTCTGATTTAATCAGCGGGGAAACCCAGTCATCCGAACTAGCTGTGAAATCCTTGCAATTTAAAAAGAGTCGTAACGGAAAGCATAACTGGGTGGAAATTGAATTTTCAGATCCAACAGGTTCAATGAATGTGACCTTCTTNGGCCAACAGTGGATCGTTAAAGATCTTAAGCCAGGAGATAAAGTGATGTTGAGTGGGAAGGTNGAATNCGAAAAAGGGAAACCCACATACAAGAATCCAGTTTATGANCGAATCATTCCNCGAGTTACCAAGTTACATACGGGCCGATTAGTGCCGGTGTATAGATTGACTCAAGGGATTTATATGAAACCNTTGAGAAGAGAGATACATACGGCCCTTACGTCTGCCTTGGATCAATTAGATGAATATCTGCCACAGACTCTACTCAGCCGAACAGGTCTTTACCCTATAAAAAAAGCAGTTGCTAGATATCATTATCCTAGAGACATTCAAGATTTCAATAGAGCTCGTAGAAGGATAGCTTTCGACGAATTATTTTTAGTACAGCTGGCCATGCGTAAGAAGAAACTTGATTGGAAGAACCAAGTTTCTGGAATATCTCTAAATCAAAACCGCGACACACTCGACCTATTTATTTCCACACTACCATTTAAACTCACCTTAGCTCAATCTAGGTGCATGGATGAGATTTGTGAGGATTTATCTAGTGGTATCCCCATGCGCCGAGTTCTCCAGGGAGACGTAGGAAGCGGGAAAACATTAGTCGCCTTAACTGGGATGATACAGGCCGCAGCTGATGGTTATCAGTCGGCAATGATGGTACCAACTGAAGTTTTGTCCGAGCAGCATTTTATGACTTTACGGAATTTTTTCTCTGATTCCAGTTCTGTTCCTTTGATGGAAGGGTTACCGAACGTTATTGAAACCAATGTACAAGGTTCGGATAACAAACTAACAATCGCTTTGCTAAATGGAAGTTTGGGAAACCGAGAGAAAGCCCTCACCCAAGAAATTATTCGCTCTGGCCAAGCCGACATTATCGTTGGAACGCATGCGCTTATACAGGATTCAATTGACATACCTAATTTGGCTTTACTTGTTGTAGATGAGCAGCACAGGTTTGGGATAAATCAGAAAAATGTATTTGATCATTTAGAACCTCGCCCCCACATGCTACTTATGTCTGCGACACCCATACCTCGATCCTTATATTTTACTATGATCGGCGATTTAGATTTGTCTGTGATAGATCAGATGCCAGTCGGAAGAAAACCTGTGCAAACATATGTTTATGAGCAGGATAAGCGTGAAGAAGTACATGGTTTTATAAGAAAGGAAATTTTGAAAGGTAGACAAGTATTCGTTGTTTGTCCACTGATTGAAGAATCAGAATCCTTACAGTCAAGGGCAGCTATTGAAGAGTATGAAAAATTATCAAAAGATATTTTTCCTGAAATGAAAGTGGGATTGTTGCATGGAAGAATGAAATTGCCAGAGAAAGAGTCAGTAATGAACGAATTTCGGTCTGGGAAATTACATATTTTGGTGGCCACATCCGTAATCGAGGTGGGAGTAGATATTCCCAATGCCAGTGTAATGTTGATCGATGGTGCCGAGAGATTTGGGTTATCTCAGTTACATCAATTCCGAGGTCGAGTTGGTAGAGGCGAACATCAGAGTTATTGCATACTGATGTCTGATAACCCGAGTGGTGATTCGAAAGAACGTATGGATATTTTACATAGAATAAATGATGGATTCAGATTGGCAGATGAAGACTTGAGAATGCGGGGTGCTGGAGATTTAATAGAAGGTAGGAGACAGAGTGGGACTCCGTTCTTTCGAGTCGCAGATCCATCTGATGCGGACCTTGTGTCACTGGCAGGGATAGAGGCTTCCAAGGTTTTGAATTTAGATTACGAATTGTCCTCAGGAGAACATCAAGCTTTGAGAATTCAGCTTGATGAACGGCTTAAGGAACTGAGTATTACGTAACAACTATAAGATTGGACTCTGAATCAGTTTTCATGAAACCGAATTTTCATACATCATTTGGCGAAGTACATAAGGCAGGAGTCCATTGTGCCTATAATATTCATTCTCGATTTCAGTGTCTATACGCACCAAAACCTCAAACTTAATTACCTCACTGGTTTTTGAGGTGGCAGTAATTTCAATGGTGGAAGAAGGAGTGACATTATTTGCAACCCCAGGTATGTCATATGTTTCTGTTCCATCTAAACCAAGTGACACGGCGGTTTGTCCGTTTGTGAAAACTAATGGCAAAACTCCCATTCCTATCAAATTCGACCTGTGGATTCTTTCAAAACTTTCGGCTATTACAGCCCTGACTCCTAGGAGCATAGGGCCTTTAGCGGCCCAATCTCTCGAGCTGCCGGTACCATATTCTTTACCTGCAATGATGATCAAGGGCACTTCTTCTTTTTTATATTTTTCTGAGGCGTCATAAATACGCATAACTTCTTCCGAAGGTTGGTGGAGAGTCCAGTCACCCTCCATATCCGGGTTTAACTTATTTCTAAGTCTAATATTTGCAAATGTACCTCTAACCATTACGTCGTGATTTCCCCTTCTGGAACCGAAAGAATTGTACTCCCGACGAGGGACGTCATTTCCTAGCAAGAACTGGCCTGCTGGAGCACTCGGAGGTATGGATCCAGCTGGCGAAATATGATCCGTAGTTACTGAATCCTCCAAATACACTAACACCCTGGCATTGGTGATTTCTGTTCTTTCAGACGGATTCTGGGAAAAATTTTCAAAATATGGAGGTTTTTGAATATATGTAGATTCTTTATCCCAATTGAAATTTAAAGTAGAAGAGGTTTTTAAGTTCTGCCATTCTTGAGGACCATCTACTACTTTATTGTATTGTTCCTGGAACATTTCCGGTGTGAGGCATGAGGATATCGTGTTTGAAATTTCATCTTGTGTGGGCCATATGTCTTTTAGGAAAATATCATTTCCTGATTGGTCTTGACCGATCGAATCTTCTACCAAATTGACATCCACCCTACCAGCTATTGCATAGGCCACAACCAGCATTGGGGAGGCCAAGTAATTAGCTTTTACTTGCGGGTGAACCCTGCCTTCAAAATTCCTGTTACCACTTAGAACCGCGGCTACGGTTAAATCATTATTGGAGACTGCCTCAGCGACTGGTTGTGGTAGCGGCCCCGAGTTTCCAATACAAGTGGTGCAGCCATAACCTACAGTGTTAAAGCCCAAGTAATCGAGATCCTCATTCAGTCCGGCAGCTTCAAGGTACCTAGTCACTACAGTGGAACCTGGTGCTAAACTCGACTTAACCCATGGCTTCCTTTGTAATCCTTTCTCTCTCGCGTTTCGCGCCAATAAACCAGCTCCCACCATAACTGATGGGTTTGAGGTGTTGGTACAACTCGTTATAGCTGCAATTGCTACTGCGGCATCTCCAAATTCTACCTGCTTTTCATCGATTTCTATTTGGTGAATTCGACCTGATGCATCAGAGAAAGATTTTGAAAAATTTTCCGGTATATTTTCTAGAGGGATTTTGTCTTGCGGGCGTTTAGGCCCTGCCATCGATGGGATAACTGTAGATATGTCAAAATCTATATTTACACTGTAATCTGGTTCTTTTTGGTCATCATAATAAAATCTATTCGTTTTTGAGTACTGTTCCACCAATTCTACAGTTGCTGTATCGCGTCCAGTATCTTTTAGATATCTTAACGTTTGATGATCTATTGGAAAAAACCCACAGGTCGCTCCATATTCAGGGGCCATATTTGCTATTGTGGCCCGGTCGGCAAGGCCTAGTTCTTTCAATCCAGGACCATAAAATTCGACAAATTTCTCCACTACACCCACTGACCGGAGCATTTCCACTATCGATAAAACCAGATCAGTTGCTGTGGATCCATTNGGAAGGTTCCCTGTTAGCCTTACTCCAACTACCTCAGGTACAACCATATANTATGGTTGNCCCAGCATTACTGCTTCNGCCTCGATTCCACCGACTCCCCATCCTAATACTCCTAGACCATTAACCATAGTGGTGTGGGAGTCAGTTCCTACACACGTGTCCAGATATGCCACAGGGTTGAGTACATCGTCTCCACTCAAAACGACTTCTGCCAAGTACTCAAGGTTAACTTGGTGAACGATTCCAGTGCCAGGGGGAATTATTTTAAAATTATCGAATGCATTTTGAGCCCATTTCAGCAANTGATACCTTTCAGTGTTTCTCTCGAATTCCATTTCTATATTCAGACTGAGCGCGTCGGGCACAGAGAAATTATCTACCTGGACTGAATGGTCTATAACCATATCGGATCGGACAATTGGATTGATGATGGATGCATCACCTCCCAACTCGCTCACTGCATCTCTCATGGCTGCTATGTCTACTGCTACCGGAACTCCAGTGAAATCTTGGAGTAGGACTCTTCCTGGCATGTAAGGAAATTCACTTGCCGGTTTATTGTTTGGGCGCCAAGACGATACTAATTTTATATGGTCTTCCGTTGCGGGGCCTCCATCAGCGTTACGTATAACGTTTTCTAACAAAACCCTTATTGAGTAAGGGGTTTTGTCGATGTTTATTAACCCAGCCTTTTCGGCAGAATCGATAGGGTAGTAGNTGTAACTACCTGATGGGGTCTGCAGAATATTTTTTGATATTAGGTCTGAAGGATTACCNTTTTTATTCATGAGAATANATCTCCGAAATTGTTAAGAATGAGGTGATCGGCAACTTAAGAACGGTNACTCATCTAAGTAAGACTATCTGATAGCTATCAATATCCAATCCAGAGATTGATCTGTGTTAAAGCAACTTTATTTTAAAAGAGGGCTAGAAAAGCCCATATTTGCTATCTTTTCTGTCCAAAATACTCGTAATTCAGCTCAGTCCATTTATCCCAGTCAGCAGGCACGTCATCTTCAGCAAATATGGCTGTTACTGGGCAAACTGGCTCACAGGCCGCGCAGTCAATACACTCTTCTGGATTTATGAGTAGCATGCTATGCTCTTCTGCTTCATAAATGCAGTCAACAGGGCAGACATCTATGCAAGCTCTATCCAACACGTCAATACAGGGTTCAGCGATAATATAGGTCATATGTTATTTTTGTACTCCTTGTCTAAATGAAAGTTCCTTATGGGACAACTCGGGAATTATATATCTTAGGTATGAGGGCTTCAATGTGAAAACGGCTGTGAACTGTTTGATTGAGGAGAAATATGAACGTTAGAGGGTTATATTCCGGGATTTTAGATCGGCAATCTCACCTTCAGAATAACCGAGGTTGAGCATAATTTCATCGGTATGTTCACCCAAAGCAGGTGATGCTGATTGAACTGCCAAAGGCGTTTCACTCATTTGTATCATAGGCCCAGCCATTCGGATTTTCCCTGCAAGTGAATGATTTACATCTACGACCATGTCATTTGCAATCACTTGTTCGTCATTAGTTAGTTCTTGTATAAACCTCACGGGGCCAGCAGGAACTCCTACTGCATCAAAGATTGAAAGCCATTCTTCACCAGTTCTGGTCAGTATTATGGATTTCATTTCTTCCGATAGAGATTCTATCGCTGAAGCTATGGATGGGTCTTCAGGGTCGTAGCCTTCTGAAAACCTTGGATCCACGACACCAATTGCATCGGCAGCCTTTTTTCGAAGCCGGTTACTTAGGCAGGCAATGGCAATCACGTCGTTGGCAGTTTGGTATGTGGTGTAATAGATACGAAATGCAGTATTAAATGGGGAAAAAATTTGTTGTTGGTCCAAAAGGCTTTGGTACGGCAGGCCAGCTTGCCTTAATGCCCCCAAAGTTTCAACCAACTCATCTTTCTCTTGCTTTCCGTGTTCTTCCACCTCCATAAAGCCACCTTGGATGAGTAAGGATGTTGAAAGCAAAGTCGTGTCGATCTTTTGGCCTTTACCTGTGCGTTCCCTCG
>PAON01000001.1:0-23677 GCA_002708495.1 Dehalococcoidia bacterium
ACCTTCTATTGCCTTCTCAGGATATGGAATGTGACGTTATCGTGTGTTCGAATGATCAGTCGTCAAAAGAACAAATAATGCTCCTTGGAGAACGTATTCCAGGTGTCAGGAGCATAGATGGCGGCAGCTTGCAAAATGCTAAATACGTCGAACAGCTTACCGCATTACTAATTAATATAAATAAAATTTATAAGGCTCATTCCTCGATTAAAATTGTTGGTATATAGGAGTAGAAAACTTCGTCAACTCCACTAGAAATTTTTTGAGATTAATTACTTGTGTAATGCTAATAGGCTTGTGTTACTTCTTTTGGTTCAGCCAACCCGTATTATTTGCCTCAACACCTGATGAATGGTTTATCGAACCCCGCATCTACCATCAAATAGAGTATCCCAATAAAATTCAATTTTACCTAACTGGCTTTTCCAATGAAAACCTTTTAGAAGTTCGATTGAAATATTCCTTCAGTAACTCAAAAATATTATCTTATAAATATGCTGACCCTCCCTCCAAAGGCGAAATCCAGTCAGGAGTCACTTTGGATACCGGTGGATCTAATTACATTCCAGCGGGAACACAAATTACATATTTTTTTGAGTTGACTTCAGTTAAAGGAAAAAAGTATCAATCTCCTCAAATCAAATTTCGCTATCTAGATCCATCAATCAAATGGAAATCCACCAAATTAAAACATTTGACTTTAATTTGGCATGACAGAAATAAAAGCGATATCAACGCTGTGATTGAAGATGTGAATAAATCGAATTTACGTTTAACTAAATTCTTAAATATACCTAATCCACGTCCAATCACCGGTGTTATTTTAAATAATCGACAAGAAGCTGATGAGGCATTTCCTAAAATAAGTGCAGCAGCAAGTAGGGAAGATCTTTACGGCGGATTTGCATTCTCAAATTACGACACTTTCATTGTCACTGGTTTGTCTAGGGATGGGATAATCCATGAAAGCACCCATCTATTGATAGATCAATCATTGAAATCACCAGCAACAAGATTACCGGCTTGGCTTAATGAAGGTATTGCTATGTATTTTGAAGGTAATCACCAACCAAACGGAGAAGTGCTGCAAGCATATACATCTGGACAGCTCTTTGATATTCGCNANATGGATACCGTCCCAGGAAGGCCTTCTGAAGTTAGGCTTTTTTATTTAATTTCTGAATCTTTTGTGGCCTACTTGTTTTCTGAGTACGGCGAAAACAAAATAAAGTATCTAATTAGCAGTTTAGATTCAGGTAACCCGGTAGAAGATGCGTTTTTCTCCACCTACAACANGAATATACAAAAAATTCAATCTGATTGGTTAGACAGTATTTCTAACCGGTTCGAAAACAAATTAAATGTTGACATCGGTAGTTTTGGAACTTCCTTAATATTATCGGTAGCCTTTTTAATAGGTCTTTTGTTTTCCGGAATAGGATGGTTGAGATATAAAATGAATGACCATGATTCTGACGATCATTTGAGATCAGATGAGTATGAAGAAGGGTATTGGGACAGGAAATAAATTTTGATTTATTATAGGAGTTATAAATAATCAAACACTATCTATGAATTAAATTAGAGAGTTGGAGAAAAATCCTTGTCGATATTACCCATACTTGAGATTCCTCACCCTATACTAAGAAAAAAAGCGAAAAGGGTAAGGTCTATAGCAAAAAAAGAACTTAACCTTGCCTACGACATGGTAGACACTATGAGGGAGGCCGGTGGTATAGGGCTCGCAGCAAATCAGGTCGGAGAACTCTGGAGAATCATAGTATTGCAGATGCCTGATGAAGAAGAGTCAAGAATATATTTCAATCCAGAGATAATAAAAACATCGGGTTCAAGGGAAGTGGAAGAAGGATGCCTAAGCCTCCCTGGTTATAGAGGTATTATCAACCGTTCAATGTGGATAAAATTTCAGGGTTTGGACCATACGGACCAATTAGTTAAATTTGAAGCAGAAAATCTACTATCTCAAGCTCTTGAACATGAAACAGATCACCTCAATGGCATATTATATACAGACCACTTAGCAGAACATCAAAAGCTGTATAGCGTCACCCAAGAGGACGAAGAGTTCGATGAACAGAGTGTCGGAACTACGGAAAGCCCAGCTTCTATTAAAATAGATTAGACCATTTACGATGACACCTCCAACAGCTGGTTATTATCGATTGCCTTCACAGGTCAGTCACCTTACTGAAGCAATAAGCCAAATCCCTGTGAAATCTTATTTAGTTGGGGGTGTATTAAGGGATTCAATTCTTGGCACAACCAACCCAGATGTAGATATAGTTGTGGTTGCTAGTGCTTTAGATGTAGCAAAAAAAATAGCCAATCTTATGAATGGCAAAAGTTTTCAACTAGATACATCCAGGGATATTTGCAGAGTGCTTGCAAATGTTTCGGGAAACGAAATACAAATTGATATAGCCTCGGCTCAAAACGGTATATCGTCTGATATTGCAAAGCGCGATTTCACTATTAATTCACTAGCATTAGATATAAGTCATGTTGATTTCAATTTTGGTGTCCCACAATTTGAAATATCAAAAATCATCGATGAGCATAGGGGTGTTGAAGACCTTTTCAATAGTTTGTTGAGAATGACAAGCGATCAAGTATTCAAGGAGGATCCTTTACGGCTTTTACGGGGCACGAGGCTCGCAGCTCAATACAATTTGAGCATCGATAAATTTACAGAAACTCAAATTAAGAACAGCAGTTTCCTTATTTCCAAAGTATCCTCAGAACGCATCAGAGACGAGTTTTTAAAACTTCTTTCTTTGCAGAAATCTACCCAAAATTTAACAAAAATGGATGAGTTAGGTATTTTAACCAATATCATTCCAGAACTCGAAGCCTCTAGGGAGACCGTACAAACCCTCAATCACCATTGGAAAGTTCTAGAACATATGGTGCAAACAGTGGGACAAGTGGAAAATATAGTGATTGGCAAACAAATCAATGCCGGGCCTTACCCAAAATTCGCCCTAAATTACGTCCCAATCACTGATGCTCACCAAAATTATTTTAAACAAAATTATTCCGACGGCCACAATAGATTCACTTTCCTGAAACTTGCCTGTCTTTTGCATGATGTGGGAAAACCAAAAACAAAGGTTGTAGATCCTGATGGTAAAACACGGTTTTTTGGGCACGATAAATTAGGTGCTGAAATAGCCGATTCGATACTAAAACGATTGAAATTTAGTAATTCNGGAATTGAACTGGTAACCAACCAAATATCAAACCATTTAAGGCCTAGCCAAATATCAAATCAAGGTCAAAATCCAACCCCTAAAGCCATACGTAAATACTACAATGACACATCAGGCGCTTCGATAGACATACTTTATTTAAATTTAGCTGATTATATAGCCGCAAAGGGCCCTAATCTAACTCAGACTGAATGGATTGATCANTGCNGGAAAATAAATATCATAGCGAAAAGNGAATCTTCCTATAAAAGAGCTGTAAATCAGGCNAAGCTTTTATCAGGACACGATATAATGGTCGNGTTGTGTCTTAACCCGGGGCCTTTAATCGGCACCTTAATTAAGTATATCGAAGAAGCTCGTTTGGATGGGTTGATTTCTAATAAGAAAGAAGCCCTAGAACTAATAAGGCATCGAATCAATTCTGGAGAATATATTGCGTAGGAATGCTCGGATACTTATAACAATTGTGATAATCACCGTAATTTGCGGAACGATTTTGGGTGTCCAAAAGGTGAGTTTAAATAATTTTGAACGAGGTTCTGATGATCTATTAGGGCTGACCCTTGGTTTGGATTTACAAGGTGGGAGTCATCTCATATACCAGGCTATCAACCCTGAAACTGGAATGCCGGGAGGGGTCACCGAAGATCAAATGAAATCCCTTTCACGCACCATCGAACGCAGAGTAAATGCCTCTGGTCTCGGGGAACCGATTATCCAGATATTAGGGGAAGACAGGTTACTTATCCAGTTGCCTGGAATAAGAGATCCTGGTAGAGCAAAAGCATTAATTGGGGAAACAGCCAGACTGGAATTTAAGCACCGAACAACTGATGTGCCCCCCAAACTACTAACGAATATATTGACGGAAGACGTGATTTCTATCAGTGCAGACGGAGTATCGGCAGACAAGACTCTGAAGAGCGACGATGATCCAGATTCTGAAAACACAAGTGAATATGCAGAATCCATTGTCTTTGAATTTACTGAAAGTGGGGCCCTTAAATTTAATGAAATAGTCGCCAATCTTCAATTTTCAATGGTTACCGCTATCAACGCTGCAGAGCTTGGTTCCAACCCTCCCCCCCCCGCAAGATTGGGAGTGAATATTGAAGGGGCAGAAACTCTACGATTCCAAACTAATGGTCTACAAATAATACGATTAGAACAAGCAGNAAGAGAGGGGAACAAATTTGCAATAGCATTACCAAGCTCAGACACGGAAGGTACAAGTGTTCTAAGCATTGAAGCAGCTAACGCGAAGCTAGGGACATCCCCCACTGTCAACTTNGAACTAAGTGAAGGGTATATTGATGAGGATATTGGACTTTCAGGAGACGATTTGGAAAATGCCTACCCTAGCCAACATCANGCNTCTGGCGCTCCGATAGTAAACATTGAATTTAATGAGAGCGGAACGAAAGCATTTGGAGAACTCACGACAGCAATATACGCCAAACAGCAATCTTCTGGGGTCAGAGACCAGATAGCTATAATCNTAGATGGAAACGAATTGATCTCACCTGTGGTGAATTCTCCAATCACAGCAGGTACCGCAATAATACAGGGCGGAGATTTCACGTTGGAACGGGTCAAAGACTTGGCTCTGTTACTGGAATCGGGCCGTTTGCCTGTACCTATTCAATTGCTTCAGGAAAGAGATGTGGATGCCATGCTTGGGGCTGATTCTTTGAGGAAAAGNGTGATAGCAGGTATAGCAGGTTTGTCTCTAGTACTATTCTTTATGATTCTATATTACAGGGTACCAGGCTTAATAGCGTCATTGTCCCTANTGATTTACGCAATGATAGTTTTAACAATATTTAAAATGTTGCCTATAACCCTAACCCTGTCAGGAGTGGCAGCTGCAATCCTGTCCATTGGGATGGCAGTTGACGCGAATATATTNATTTTNGAAAGGATGAAAGATGAATTGAGAACAGGGCGCACAATGCTGTCCTCGATAAACATAGGATTTAATAGGGCTTGGCCGGCGATAAGAGACGGAAACGTGTCNACATTGATTACCTGTGCAATTTTGTACTGGTTTTCAGATCAATTAGGTGCGACTATTGTTCAGGGCTTCGCCGTAACCTTAGCAGTTGGAGTCGCAGTTAGCATGTTTACTGCTATAACAGTAAGCCGAACCTTAATGAGAGTAGTAGCGTTAACACCACTTTCTAGAAATGTGCGCTTGTTTATCCCTACTGGTGGCGGCGAAATTGAAGACAATGTCCAGAATTGATCATTTGCTAGGAGATCGAAATTGAATTTTTCAGAACGAAGGCCATGGTTTTTTCTAATATCATTCCTAGTCATACTGCCTGGAATAATCTTTTTAATTTTAGCTCCAGGGCTTAATCCAGGCATTGATTTCACGGGCGGATCTAGTCTCACAATGCAATTCCCAGAAGGTTCAGAAGCCAATCAAAAAGCTATCAGAGAAAAATTACAAATAATTGGATATCCCGAATCTACTGTACAAAATTTGGGTAATTCAATTATCGACGAGGAAAGGTACGATCTTTTTTTCTTACGCACTAAAACGCTTGATGAAACAAAAAAAGATGAATTAGTAGCTACCCTAAATAATCAATTTTCGCCTGAGCAAACTAATACTTTACTGAGTTTTGATCTGGTTTCAGCTGTGATTGCACAAGAAACCGTAATCAATGCCTGTTGGGCAGTTTTGGCCGCAACATTGGGGATATTTTTCTACGTATGGTGGGCATTCAGGAAAGTCCCACGGCCTATTAGGTATGGGCTAGCAGCGATTGTTGCTTTGGTACACGACACATTAATCGTGGTAGGCATTTTTGCAATATTAGGTTATTTCCTAGATACAGAAGTAAACACTATGTTCCTAATAGCTATCCTGACAGTAATCGGATATAGCGTCAATGACACCATCGTAGTGTTTGACAAAATCAGAGAAAATGTATTGACCTATACCAATAGGCCTTTCACNGAAGTGGTAAATCTCAGCATATCAGAAACGATGAGCAGATCACTCAATACAAGTTTCACGCTGNTGGTCACCTTANTGGCCCTTTTGCTATTCGGTGGGGCCACCATACGGGAATTTTTGTATGTTTTAATCATCGGAGTCATTGTAGGGACTTACAGCTCTATAGCAATTGCCACTCAAGTTTTAGTTTCCTGGGACCAAAAAACAATAGGGAAATTGATATCCTCTTGACCCGATAGGTCTTTTAGGGGATTAACACCAATCTACCAACACTAGCTTTATTTTTCATGAGATGAAAAGCCTCCTGGATATCCTCCAAGGGAAATATCCCCCCTACCACAGGAACTACATTGCCATCCTTGACCATATTTATCGCAGATTGTATATGAGGCTTACTCGCTCCTGTAGAACCAATAACACTTCCATTTTTAAACAATAAATCGGAGGTGTTAAGTGAACCGTTTCTTCCTAATAATTCTCCCATCATCAAAACCCTACCACCATAGTTTAAAGAACTGACTGAACTTTTCAGAAATTTAGATCCCACAGAATTAAAAATGACATCAGCTCCTTTATCTTCAGTGAGAGCCATAACTAAATCAGTGGGATCTAGAGATTCATCAAGTAAAAATGTTGGGGAAACTTCATACTTACCAATCTCTTCCAGTTTATTTGGAGAGGACGTGAAGCCAATAACATTAGATGTATAAGTTTGTGCGACCTGAAGGGCATGAATACCTAACCCACCTCCAGATCCAAAAACTACACATGAGTCATCTATTCCCAAAGAACCTTTATCAATAAGAGCCTTTATACAAACAGCAATCGGACAAGATAAGAGTGCACTTTGAACCAAATCCAAATTACCAACGTTTACCAGGTTTTTTTCTTGAACAAGGATGTACTCAGCGAATCCCCCATCGATACCATGACCATATCCGAGTCCAAATTCACACATATAATCACCACCACTAACACAACTTACACATTCTCCACATGATGCCGTAAGGGTAGTTACTACCTGATCTCCTAACCGAAATTTCCTGATTTCATGACCGATATCAACCACTGTGCCAGATATTTCATGACCTAATATGACATCAGCCTTAGTGCCTCTTCTGAGAGTACCATCCATCACAGATACGTCATGGTGGCACAGCCCTGCAGCGGCAACTTTTATGATGACTCCATCAGCGGTTAATATTGGTTCCGGAACATCAAGAACCCGTATATCAGGGCTTTGGCCAGGTTCTTTTAAAATCAGACTTTTCATAGATTTATATCGTTATTAAACTAAATTAGATACAGCTTCTATAGTGTCCCATGTAGTTCTGTCATTATCGATGGTTTCAGGGGTTTCCTCAGCAAAGGGAGTGGCATTGAGCATTTTATAAACTTCGGCAGCACCCTTATGGAAATTTGGGGTAACGCCTAAATGCTCAAAAGTGGATGCAATCTCCTCCATTTCGCCTATCCATCTATGCGCATTAGCTGGCAGTCTTGAAATTCCCTTTTCCATTGCATCGAGGTGCGCTTTTTGACTGAATTCAAACTCCTTCCTAAGGTCCTCAGTTAGACCCATCTTATTAGCAGCAGTAAGCAAAGCTACATGGAGTGTATGTGTCCCTTTAGTCAAAGCCGCGTAACACATTTTTATACCTGATGCTTGTCCGATTTGATCTCCTATTGCTTTGACAGTTATCCCTTTACCATCCAATTCCGTTACAACTGCCGCATCAGGACCAGAAACATAAAATCTTGGGGTATCCCCCTTTGTCGGGGCCCCTCCGATTATTCCTCCATCAATGAATACACCCCCCGAATTATTTATTACCTTTGAGATACTTTGGGAGGTTTGTGGGGATACGGCATTGCAATCAGCATAAAAAGTGGGGCTTGTAGTGGAATTCATATGCGGAGCTATTTCTTTAGCAAAATCCATCGCTCTCGATGGAACCATAATAGACAAAATTAGATCTGCTTGCCTCACTAGCTCTGACAAACTAGCAACTTGCCTGAACCCAGCAATTTCTGCCAAATTACGAGTTCTAAGGCTTCGCCCCTCAGTGCAGGTAATAACATCCAAGCCACTTTCAGATAAAACTTTCCCAACTGCATGGCCCATATCGCCAGGACTCATAATTGCTACGGTATTAACTGGCATAGACATCTCTCCAATTACGTTTTTATATTCATAGAACCTTCATTATAGGCAATACCTACTACCGATCATAGTTTAAGTAAACTAGGCTCACTTACCCATGATAAACTGGAATGAAAGAGCGATACAAACGGGAAATTGATATGAAACTAGGTGCGCATGTATCCACTTCGGGTGGACTCAGTAAATCTATAGATAGGGCTCAGGCAATTGGCGCAGAAGCAATACAAATATTTGCCTCATCTCCTAGGGCCTGGAAATTCAATTTTCCTAAGGAAGAAGAAATTGCCCTTTTCAAGAAAAAAAGTTTGGAAACTGGCATCGGACCATGCTACATACATGGCAGTTATTTGGTAAATATAGGGGGAGATGAAAATCAACTCGGAAAATCAATCGAATCCCTAACAAATAACATGATCACTGCCGGAAAGATTGGCGCAGAAGGAGTTATATTTCATGGAGGAAGCCATAAGGGTAAAGGCTTCAACACAGTACTAGACCAAGCAGTAAAATGCCTCGTTGAGGTTCTAGAAAAGTCTCCGAGTGATACATGGTTATGCATCGAAAATAGCGCAGGTATGGGGTCTCATATAGGTTCCTCCTTTGATGAAATTGGGGCCATCATAAAAGCAGTAAATCATCCTAATCTTAAGGTCTGCCTAGACACGGAACACTGCTTTGCAGCCGGATACAACATAGCCTCTGATGACGCTATCAATTCCATTATGGAGGAATTTGACTCAAAAATCGGTTTGGAGCGACTGGTAGCTGTGCACGCAAACGACGCCAAAGTAGAATTCGGGTCTGGAGTAGATAGGCATGAAAATATTGGGGAAGGCTACATCGGTGAAAAGGGCTTCGAGGTCATACTCGGGAACCCGGCATTTTCTCAGGTACCATTTTTTCTGGAAGTTCCAGGATTCGATGGCGATGGGCCTGATGAAGAAAATATTAATCGGTTGAAAGCAATAAGAAACAAAGTACTAAAAGAGTAGCTGAATGTCTTTCGGCCTTTCCAAATCCGATGCCAATCGTTACAAGGAGTATCTGCGATCGGAAATTGAGGCTGCGTCAATGTACAAAATACTTGCTCAGTTTGAAACCGATCCTGAGAAATCTGAGATTTTTGAACAACTTTCTCAATCTGAGATAAAACATGCTCAACATTGGTCAGAAAAACTAGGTAATCCCACTACTGATGTTACTCTTCAAACATCAACTCCAAAACTTATATATATCCGAATGGTTTGCTCCCTATTCGGACCAAAAAAAATATTGCCCTGGCTGGCGCGAATTGAGGCCAAAGAGATCGGAGCATACGTACATGAAGTCGAAGGTCAAGAACTTTTAGAAGAAGAGAAAAACCATGCCAGAATACTGTCAAAAATGGCTCTGGAAAACCCTGATAACCAGCAAATCCGGGAAGTATGGCACACTCATAGAAGTGGCGGCAGTGTAAGAGCGGCAGTTCTAGGTATAAACGACGGGTTAGTATCTAATTTTTGCTTGATGATGGGTGTGGCAGGTGGAACAACAACATCCGGAAATCTTGATTTTGTTATTTTAGCAGGTGTAGCGGCCCTCGTTGCTGGTAGTTTATCAATGGCTACTGGAGAATATATTTCTGTTCGGTCGCAGAAAGATATATACGAACATCAAATAGATATTGAGAGGGCCGAACTGGAAGAGTGGCCTGAAGAAGAAGAGGAGGAATTGGTCCTTATATACAGGGCAAAGGGCATTGAGGAAAGTCAGGCAAAAGTAATAGCGTCAGCACTGATGGCTGATCCAAACCGTGCATTAGACACCATGGCGAGAGAGGAATTAGGACTCAATCCGCAGGATTTAGGGTCTCCATGGTTAGCTGCAATTAGTAGTTTGTTAGCCTTCGCATTGGGAGCTCTGATACCAATAATTCCAATTCTTTTTTCTTCGGGTAATATATCTATTATCCTTAGTGCGATATTTAGCTCATTGGCCTTATTCATTGTCGGAGGAATTGTTTCAGTAGCGAGTGGCAAAAATATCTTCGTAGGAGCAGCAAGGATGCTTTTAGCAGGCACCTTAGCCGCAACCGTCACCTATGGTGTCGGTTATTTATTAGGAATTTCCATTTTATAGGTTGATGAGTTTTAAAATAACATACGATTTAGATATAGGTAATAAAATCAAATAACATGTACGGAGGCCCACAATGACATTAGAAAATCTGGGAAACATATATAAGGAACTTGGTGCGACTCCAATTATAAATGCCATCGGTAGTGTAACAATGCTGGGTGGATCAACACCGATTCCGGAAGTTAGGGAAGCGATGGCACTCGCTGGCGACTCCTATATTCCGCTAATGGAATTGGAAGAAAAAGCGGGGTCAGCGGTAGCGGAAATGATAGGTATACCAGCTGCATACATAACCTCAGGGGCAGGTTCGGCTTTGACTTTAGCAGCAGCAGCAGTCATGGCTGGCGATAATGATGAATTAATAGAACAATTACCGGATACAACTGGAATGAAAAACCAGATTCTTATCCAAAAAAGACAACGATATTGGTATGACAGGTGTTTGGAAGCTTCNGGTGCAAAATTGGTGGAATTTGGTTCNGANGAAGGNACTACCCCTCAAGATTTGGAAANGGCTATAAACGAAAACACAGCNGCCGTACATTTTTATATGGTGGAGCAAGAGCATGANCCAAACGNCTTGACACTTGAAGAAACTATNCGAATAGCTCACCAAAATAACCTTCCNGTTTTAGTTGATGCAGCNGGTCAAATATATCCTTTAGACCTATTCGGCAAATACGTTAAAATGGGTGCCGATTTTCAATGCATAGCAGCTAAATATATGGGCGCTTCACAATCAACCGGTCTAGCANTAGGNACNGAAGATATGATTCGCAAGATCTCTAAACAATCATTTGTAGGATACGAAGGACGACGGGTGAGAGGAATAGGCAGACCCCATAAGGTAGATAGGCAAGAAATGGTAGGTGTTGTTGCTGCCGTAAGGAACTGGATGACAATAAATCATGAAGAAAGACTCATAGAAATTGAAACCAGAAGCCAGAGGGTTATCGATATTCTTTCAAACACCCCCGCCGTTACCCTTGGAATGATAAATAACATCATTGGGCACCAGCCTTTCGGAGTCGAATTAAGATTAGATGAAGAAAAAGCNGGAATGACGCTACAGGAAGTCGTAGATACTTTAAAGAAAGGGGATCCACCGATATGGACTCGGGTGAGAGAGGGTGACGACTATATAGCAATCCACATGTTTGGACTTAAGATTGGTGAAGAGGAGCTGGTTGCTGAAAGAATCAGCGAGTTACTTAGTTAAACAATATCTCAGAAATGATAGGAAACTTTTCCTATGCTAAAATTTATAGGTTTCAAATAATTTAAACCATCCGGCTTTTTGCTGTGATTACGTTAATACAGGAGCTCTTCCAGGTGGATAATCTGAATTTAAGTGTGAATAAAAGAGAAATTACTGGGAAAAAAGTATCTGAACTCAGAAACGATGGATTAACCCCAATTCATATGTATGGTCCTGAAATAGNATCCANCNCCCTNCAATGCGATTCGAAAATTCTAGACCGTGTTATAACTGANGCAGGTACCAACATACCCGTTACTGTCAATGTGGATGGAGGTGAACAAGACAACCTCTGCTTCATAAGAGAGGTACAGTATCATCCGGTGACTAATAAAGTTTTACATGTGGATTTCATGAAAGTACAAGTTGGAAAATCAGTACGGGCACAAGTACCGATATCTGTCATAGGCACTTCTCCAGCCGTACGAACGATGGGAGGNACTTTACTGCAACCACTACTGACATTAACGGTAGAGGCCTTACCTCTGGAAATACCGAAGATGATTACTTTGCAGGCCGAATTATTGGTGGACTTTGAAACAAATTTTTATGTTAGTGACATAGAAGTGGATGAAGGAGTAAATGTGATCAACGCAGCTTCGGAAATGGTGGCCAGTGTTGTAGCTCCAAGAGTGGAGAGGCTAGAGTCTGAAGGCGGAGAAGGCGATGAGGCTGAAACTGNGGTTGTCGGTGAAGAAGCTGAAGAATCTGCTGGAGAGGACAGCTCAGGGTAGNTAGTGTACCCAGTNGTTTCAACTGGGTTAATAATCTAAGAAAAGACGTCCCCATTGAGTTTTCATGGCTTCGTTTATACGCTTNTTCCCCTTGAATCGCAGCCAGTATTCATTGTGATATATATTGGAAGCAAGGTAGGCTAAAGGGGTCAATTTGGATCTCAATAACATGTTTTCAAGTGGCTTCAAATTCCCCCAATAAATCATTTTTTGACCTTTGCTGGCTAAAGTATTTCCACTTTGAAATTGCCAATTCACATCAGATATATCTTCTCCAACAATGTTTATTTTAGATATTTGGCCACACCCAAGTCCCTGTTCATCAGCTATCCTGATAAAATCAATGGACATAGGATCAAATCCCATCATTTTCGCAGCTACTGCATCCACAGCAACTTGATCAGACCCCGCTAATAAAACGTTTTTTTCGTGCCATTGCATTGCTCGAGGTCCTGGTCCCGAACCGGCAAAGGTACCGTCCATCAAAGCAAAAATACCAGGATGGATTTTTTTTTGTATCCTCAATAAATCAACCAAAGTTTCATGTATTAAAGAGTGAGTCCAATGCCTTTGAAAATTCAGTAATCCTCCAAATGCATTCTTCATCGCTCCTGTAATAGTAGTAAAAACATGAGTCTTCATAGTCGGGAGGTGAATCACATTCTTATCAATCAAAAATTTAGGTATATTTATACCATCGGGATAGATTTGATCCAAAACTAGGAAATCGTCCGAAAAAGGGAGAGGCACCCACTCAACATCCTCAAGATGTACACTCTCCAAACCATGCCTCCTCACAACCACATCATGTTTGTTGTTAACTTCACCCTCCCGGGCATCCACTACAACGGTTCCGTTGTGAGTGGGAATTAAATCTTCAAATCCATCTTCATTTAGAGTTTTTATAACTCCCTCTAATTGCCAAGGGGAGGTAGAGCAGGCAGGGTAATAATGCTGCCAAGAAATGTTGATTTTTAAAAGGGTAGCGACATCGGGAGCCAATTGAGACTTGTATCCAGCAAGACGCATAGCAGATCCCACATCAGCAACCACAGTCGCGGGATTTGTCTTTATTACCGCAACAGTTGGGGCAACATCACGGCTATTTACCATGCCAGANTGGGTATCAGGATTAGTCTNAGTCGTCCCAAGCGACATTTAGTTTTCTAGGAAATCTCTCAATTTTTTGCATCTATTAGGATGTCGTAGCTTACGAAGAGCTTTCGCTTCTATTTGCCGAATTCTCTCTCTAGTTACGCCAAAATCCTTACCTACTTCTTCAAGAGTTCTACTTCTACCATCTTCCAACCCAAATCTGAGTTCCAAAACTCTTGCTTCCCTGTCATTAAGAGTATCCAACACATCAATTACCTGCTCCCGAAGAAGCTGGTAGGAGGCCGCCTCTACTGGTGCTAATGCTGCGGTATCAGGAATAAAATCGCCCAAATGGCTATCTTCTTCTTCTCCAATAGGTGTTTCCAATGAAACAGGCTCTTGAGATATTTTTAGAATCTCTCTAACCTTATCTGGAGCAATCTCCATTTCACGACCGATTTCTTCACTAGTCGGTTCTCTCCCATACTCTTGGACTAATCTCCTTGTTACCCTTAGCAATTTATTTATAGTTTCAACCATATGTACTGGGATACGTATAGTTCGAGCTTGATCAGCGATCGCGCGAGTGATGGCTTGTCTAATCCACCAAGTAGCGTATGTGCTGAATTTGTAACCTTTCCTGTAATCGAATTTCTCTACAGCTCTGATCAGTCCTATATTACCTTCCTGTATCAGATCAAGAAGGGACATTCCCCGACCAATATATTTTTTTGCCACACTCACTACCAATCGCAAATTGGCTTCTGAAAGGTGCTGTTGGGCATCGTCACCTCTTTGTTTTATACGTTCCATATGTTGCCTAAAGAGAAGTTCATATGGCTGCATCTTATCCACAATAGAATCATCCGCAACTATTTCCTTCAATTGATCTATTGTAGGTCTGCCGTCAATTGCTTTAAATATGTCGTCAGGAAGTAATCTAGTGTTTATCGAAGCCTGCTTAATCATCTCCTTCAATTCATCAGTCTCGGGTGGGTCTTGATCCTTCAATTCTGACAAAATCGCAGAGATTTGTTCCAACAGTTCGTCTTGAAAAATACCATCGATGGCTTCTCTAACCTCTGGGTTGGCCATTAAATCAGGCAATGTTCCGTCATACGCAACTTCTTTTGAAGTAAGGATTGCCTTTATAATATCTTCACTATCCACAACAGTCTTAAGCATATCTGCGACAATTTCTCTTGCTTTCGGCGGGATGTCTTGTTCAAGCGACAAATCCACTTCTTTATTTTCTACAAATCGTTTGCCTTCAAATTTTCGGGCCAAATCTCTTTCCTGAGGGGCCTTTAAAAGATCAACCCGACCTATTTCCCGAAGGTACATACGGACAGGATCATCGATTATGTCTGTACTTCCAATTTCTTTTTCCCATTCCCGAGCAGCCTTAGCTTTCAAATCCTCAAGGGATGGGGGGGCATCGTCATCCTCCTCCACATCTCGTCTTGCAGAACGGGTATCCATGCCCAACTCAAGAACTGTTGAATCCTCATCATCGTCATCATCATCATCTTCTTCTTCTATTAAATCATCCTGTTCTTCTTGCTCTTCCTCATCAGCCCTATATCCATCCTCTTTTGATCGACTTCCTCTCAAAGCACCATCTATAAGATCTGCCTCTCCTCCTACATGCTGAATTCCATCAGTAGTCATTCCCTTCTCCTTTCCGAATATTGGCGCTGGTTAAAAACTTTCAAGTTGCCACAATACATTTTACCAAAGATACCACTTAATTCCCCTCTTTATCCCCTTTATAAGTCTCCAATATTTTTTTATCCAAGCCCCCTAGCTCATTTTGAAGGTCGTCTGAAGGAGGAGAATCGGTATCTTGCGTTTGAATTAAGTCTGCTCTATAACGCTGCAATCTTCTTCTTTCTAATCTTTTGATACACGTATCAAAATCTATCAATGTATCTGTGCTACTTGAAGGGACCATAGTGTAATTTTGTATACTGGAAAACCTTTCCTCAAGAACCGGATCCAATAATCTCATTAAAGATTCACTTGGATCAAGGTTTAACCACCTAACGTAAATTTCTCTATCCTCAGTTCTGGTAAAACACTCCGGGTTTAGTTCAACCGCAGCCTCTTTCAATTCTGGTCGGTTGATTATCAGTGACAATGTATACTCGTCAAGTTTGTAGTTGTTATCTGCCGACTTTAGATCTTCAAATTTTTTATATTGATTTTCTCCAACATTGCGATCCCTTTGGTTGAATCCTCTTCGAATCTGCTTTAAGGCAGTTTCTACCGTACCAACTGGTGCAGATAATTGTTCCGCTAACATACCGATATATTTTTCACGATCAAAAGGATCTAATAATCTAAGAATCGGAGCAAGAGATTCCACTACTCGGCCCTTCCCACCCGGACCATCTAAATCAAATCGCCCTGACACAACTGGAATTAGATATTCCATAAGTGGTAAAGCATCGTTTACGACCACTTCCCAATCAGACCCTTCTGAACGAATAAATTCATCTGGATCTTTCCCTTCCGGCAATGACACAACATTAATTTTTGTGGGATTCCCTGCAAACAAAGGGTCACTTGACCTTTTATTAGAATCTCCGAAGATTTGCCAGGCGGATTCCAAACTTCGTAAAGTAGCTTCTTGACCAGCCACATCTTGATCAAGGGCCAATACAAAGGTAGAAGCCAAATTTTTAAGCTGCCTGACTTGCTCTACAGTCAAAGCTGTTCCCATACTTGCCACGACATTTTTATACCCATATTCATGTGCTGCAATTACATCCATATAACCTTCAACAATTACACCTAGATCACTATCTCTAATCGCCTCCCTAGCCATATGGAACCCATACAAAGTATTTCTTTTGTTAAATACCGGGGTAGCTGCGGTATTTATGTACTTCGGCAGTGAGTCGTCCATAGAACGCGCCCCAAATCCAGCCGGTCTTCCCGACTTATCAAATATTGGGAACATTAACCGTCCCCAGAAAAAATCTCTGGTGGTGCCATCCTCAAATTTATTTAATAAGCCACATTCGACAGCGTTTCCCAAATCAACATCATGGAACAATAGGTGCGACTTAAGGGAATCTCGACCTTTGGGACTGTAGCCAAGCCCGAAACTTTCAATCGAGACTTGATCTACACCTCTTGACTTAAGATATATACGCGCAGAATGGGCTTCATCCGTCATAAGAGCATCTTTATAAAAATCCAAAGCTATCTTATTGATCTCAAAATAAGAATCCCTTGATTCATTCTTTTTATAACCGCGTAATTCAACTCCAGTACGTTGAGCAAGCATTCTTAGAGCGTCGGGAAACTCCATATTTTCAGTCTTCATTACAAAGCTAAAAACGTCTCCACTAACACCACATGACCCGAAGCATCTCCAGGATTGTCTCCCTGGGTCCACTATGAAGGACGGAGTTTTCTCACTATGAAAAGGACAGTTAGCTTTGTAATTCCTGCCTGCACGCTGTAAGCGAACCTTTTCAGACACAATGTCAACAACATCTAATTTTGATTTTATTTCGTCTATTTCACTCATAGGTAAGTATTATTCGGTATTGTTTGATTCGGAGTATGAATACTGGGCGAGTATTTCCAACGGTTTTTTTAAGCTATCTATATGCCACGAGATATGTTCTACGTTGGACAACATATCAGCAAAATCATCTCCAATAGAATCCCAATTATCCGATTCTTCTAAAAATCTATTAAGTATTTCAAGAAATACCAACTGAGAACTCCACAAGTCTCCTATGTCGGTGCACAATGTAGCGAGTTCATCATCATGATCGTCGGATAAGCCCAAGGTTTTCAATTTAACCAAGACCCTATGTGCTAAACCCGAACGTCTTCTCGCTTGCTCCAAATTAGGATTAAAACTCAATGACATTCCTAGACACTCCTTCTGACTTAACCTTCAACAGCACCGTAATGAGTAATATAACTAACCCATATCTCCCTCATCGAATCCAGAACCATNTTCTGGGCCTCCTCTGACATTTCGTTTATATCCGAAAATATTTTTTTCCATATNTTATCCACCTCANGTTTCCAAGGCCTNTACTCCANACCATGNGGGTCTCTTTGCATGGCCTCTANATGTTCCTGTATATGGTCAATNTTCTTAAAAACTAATCTGGTTTTTAATCTNTCGANGGGATTAGTCGATTCCGTCATTTTGGGATTATAACAATAGTTATTAATTTAGCTCGGGAAAACTTGGCCAGCTCCAGGGGATAGTGACTCGGCAATCCGAATTGCAAAGCCATCAGTCATCCCAGAAATATAATCCNCAATTGCATGATCAATGGTCTCNCCTATTTCTANAAANTCATTTGGNATTAGATCATGGTTATTATCCAATGCCTTGTAAAGAACATTAATCATTAGTCTCGCAGATTTACCTTCTGGGCCCGAATCTACGGGCATATAAACCCTCTCAAACATAAAATCACGAAGATCATTTGTAGCATCTCGCATTGATCTACTCATCGAAATTGTTGGGCGGGAAGTTAATGAAGCATCTTCCAATAACTTGCTGGAAGTACAAACTATATCCATAACCATACGATCCACTCGCTCAGAGTGTCTTCTTCCTAAAAATTCCTTGGTCTCCTGAGGCAAGTCGGCTTCTGTTAAAACACCAGCCCTGAAAGCATCACCCAAATCATGATTGAGGTATGCAATAGCATCAGAAATCCTTATCACCTGGGCCTCAAGCCCTATGCCTTCAACCAGGTTTGGGGACATAAAATCTCCCTTTGGCTTCGAATGATGAAGCATCCCTTCCATTACCTCTTCTGTGAGATTTAATCCTTTCCCGTTTTTTTCTAATTTCTCCACAATTCGGACACTCTGGACATTATGCCTAAATCCTAAAGGGCTTAATTTACCTAATTCATCTTCACCTATGTGCCCAAATGGGGTGTGCCCCATATCATGGCCCAAACCTATTGCCTCTGTTAGGTCTTCATTTAAATTCAAAGCCCTTGCTATAGTTCTAGCGATCTGAGCAACCTCCAAAGTATGGGTGAGTCTAGTAACAAAATGATCTCCTACAGGTGATATAAAAACTTGAGTCTTGTGCTTCATTCTCCGAAATGCCTTGGAATGAAGTATCCGATCCCGGTCCCTTTGAAATTCGGTCCTTATAGGACTAGGGGTTTCTTTCTTCCTCCTACCTCGAGAAGTAGCTGAGCGGCAGGCATGGGGATTCAAACTTTCCTCGTTCTTTTCGAGTCGGAGTCTCACATCCTGTCCCATCATTTTATCCTCTAGCCGAATTGGTTCAGCTGGAATCGAAATTTCTAACCACTGCCTGTGGAGCCTCTCCCTGCCTTACCCTTTCCATGTTTTCAAAGCCAAAATTAGCCCTTCTAGCCCAAGTATCCCAAGTCGTACCCGCCATATGCGGAGTAGCTACAACATTGTCCATTCTTAATAAAGGATTATCCGGATCCACTGGTTCTTTCTCAAAAACGTCTAACCCAGCGGCAGCGATGAGACCTTCTTTCAAGGCATTGATCAAAGCCGTCTCGTCCACTACAGGTCCTCTCGAAGTGTTTATCAANATAGCAGTCGGTTTCATCAAAGAGAGCGTGTTTGAATTAACTATATGNTTNGTTTCTTTTGTCAGTGGGGTGTGGCATGTGATTATGTCAGAGGTTTTNAAAAGTTCTTCTAACGACACATACTTGACATTTAGTTCCTCTGCAGTCTTATCGTCAAGGGGGTATAAGTCAAAATACTGTACTTCNGCATCAAACCCTTGGACACGCTTNGCCACCTGTNTGCCAATATTGCCTATACCTAAAATCCCCACTTTTTTATTAGCCATCTCAAATGTATTTTGACCGTTTATCGGTTCAGACCAACGCCCNNCCTTGGTCGCGTTATCGCTTGCCAAAAGCTGTTTATATATNGCAAGCATCAAAAGTAGCGCCTGGTCCGCAACTGCCCANGAGTTGGCACCTCCATTATTGGCACAAGGTATNTCAAGCTCTGTGAGAAGATCCAAATTCATACGATCGTATCCTGCTGCCAGTAGCTGTACAAGGCGACATTTTTCTAACGATCTGATGACTGAGTCTGAAGGATCTTGTCCATAACACAACAAGAAATCCGCATCACGGACCTCATCTATTNGTTGTTGTTCTGTCGAGGATTTATCTAATACTANAATTTGGTAATCAGTAGGACTNTAGGAAATAACCTCATCTATCAACGCCTCTTTTAGTCCCGTCAAAAACACTACTTTTGGTGAAGCCATCTGTTTTCCTTAAGTTAAATTAATTAGCCGCCGTATCTTTGGCGAAGGATCTCTTTCAGTTTCTCGGGAGAAAAATTTTGGGCTTTGCAGACGTCTATAATCTCTTTTTCACCTGCCTCCACTTTAGCGATAGCATCNGGCAAATCNTTAGCGATATCTTTCGGAATACTAATCACTCCATGTTTATCTCCAAGAAGTAAATCTCCCGGATTCACTGTAACGCCACCGATTTTGACTGGAATGTTTGCTTCTACTAGGTGAACATTAGCTCTAGAAACCAAAGCTGTAGTTGCGAAGGCATTAAACCCCCATTCTTGCATTTCGTCTAGATCGCGAACCCCCCCATCGGTGACAACTCCCACACAGTCCAAGGAACTGTGAATTGCACTTTGAACCTCACCCCAGAAAGACCCGATTACAAATGGATGATCCAAATCTTTCATTACAATAACTCTTGGACCTGGAATCTTTAGTATCTCATCGACCCATTGAACTCGAGAATAATTCATGTTGTCTGAAGGCGGAGTGGAGGCTTTAATAACCGCAGTAACTGCAAAACCCGCCATAGACCCCATATCTGGAAACATGCTTTTTATATCAGGAGTCATGAATCCTTCGGTTCTCGACCTGATATTTAAACTTTCGATAGCATTGGAAACGGCGCAGGTTTGCATACCAGCAACAGAATCAATTTCATTTTGGGTTAATTCAGACACTTTCTATCTCCCATTTTGTTAATTAATCAGTGAATAAAATTACATCAGAATAGTAACAGAGAACCATTAATTGAAGTTGTGACAGGAGGGCATATATTGGGAACAGTATTTCTTGTTCAACCTAATGTTGACCGAGTGCCATCTAAGTCTATAATTGGGATGTCCGTGAAAACAAAAGGACAGCAAAATTAAAGACATGCATTGGTCTCCTGTTTTACGGGAACCAATTAATAGAAGGAGTAATTAAAAATGGCACGAGGTGAAATAGGTTTTGTTGGATTAGGAATCATGGGAAAGCCCATGGTGAAAAACTTAATAAAAGCAGACTACGCTGTGACTGTTTATGACATAGTCGCTGAAGCAGTTGAAGAAATGGCCACGGAAGGTGCCATCCCTGCGTCTTCCGCAGCAGAAGTAGCATCTAAAACCCCCATAATTATAACAATGGTCCCTGACTCACCTCAATCAGAGGCTGCGATTCTGGGACCAGGTGGTGTATTAGAAGGGGCCTCAAAGGGCGATACTGTGATCGATATGAGTTCGATTGCTCCTGCATCCTCTAAAAAGATAGGGGTAGCCTGCGACGCTGCAGGTGTCAATTTCCTAGATGCTCCAGTAAGTGGGGGGGAAACAGGAGCTATTGAGGGAACCCTCGCGGTTATGGTAGGCGGTGAAAAAGATATTTTTGAAAAGAACTATGACATGCTAACTGCAATGTCCGGCAGCATAGTTCTTTGCGGAGGGTACGGAGCGGGAAACACTACAAAATTGGCAAACCAAATTATAGTCGCTGGAAATATCGCGGCGTTAGGGGAAGCACTTGTACTGGCGAAAAAATCTGGCATTGATCCCAAAGTAGTATTTGAAGCCATCAAAGGGGGGTTAGCCGGTAGCACCGTAATGAATACCAAAGGCCCNATGATGCTAGAGGGGAATTTCGATCCTGGNTTTAGGGTAGTTCTCCATCAGAAAGATCTACATAACGCCATACTAACAGGAAAAGATGTCGGCGTTCCTTTGATGGTGACTGCCATGGTACAGCAAATACTAGGATCTCTTATTAACGATGGCAAAGGCAACTCTGATCACTCCGCTATAGCTAATTTTATGGAGGATATGGCAGGTGTAACCATAGCGGACTAATGACATTTCNGTGGCATCAGGCAAATCGATAAAGGGGTCACACAGCAATGGCGGGCAGAAATATACCTTCTAAATCNGAGGTCGATTCTTATCTGGAAGATACTAACTGGGGTAGATGGGGAGATAAAAGTTCGGCTGGGGCCATGAACTTGATAACGNATGAGAAGCGTTTAGAAGCCGTGTCGCTAGCTAAAATTGGTAGAACAGTATCTTTAAGTAGGCCATTACCAGTAACCCCTGCAGGAGATAACCCAAGACCNGCCCAGCATTATATGCACAAAGAGGAAAGACCATATGAGGGTGGGGCCGCAATGGATTACTACGGTGTTTTTTANCACGGCACTGCTACGACTCATATAGATGCTTTATGCCANGTTTGGGATAAGAATGGAATGTGGGAAGGTAAAACACCTGATGATGTCATTAAATTTGGCGGTGCAAATTTTGGTACCGTCGATGAATGGAAAGACGGTATTATAACGCGCGGAATNTTACTAGATGTACCTAAACATAGAAACAAACCATATGTAACACTAAGCGANCCGGTCCATGGATGGGAATTGGAAGACATNGCTACAGAACAAAATATGGAGATAAAATCTGGTGATGCCGTCTTTGTATATAGTGGGCGCGACAAATATGCTGCNGACAATAATGGTAGNTGGGGTACACCAGATGGAAGACCAGGTCTCCATGCTTCATGCCTACCGTTTGTCAAAAACAATAACATAGCTATCTTGGGCTGGGATATGATGGACGCCTCACCCAACGAATACGAAATCCCTTGGACTGTCCATGGCGTGATATTTGCCTACGGGGTAGCACTTGTCGACAATGCCTATCTAGAGCGGCTTTCGAATGTTTGTGCTGAAGAGGAAAGGTACGAATTTATGCTAAGTCTGAATCCACTTTATGTTCAAGGTGGGACCGGGTCGCCCGCAAATCCGATAGCAATTTTCTAGTTATTGGCATCTTTCAGGTTTGGCGTCCCTCAAGGCAATCTGACACTGATGGTATTCCTATAATACGCATATAGATCCTAATCACCATGTCAGTACGCGCCCATCGCCTGGATATCTGGCAGTGTTCTCTATTTCTTATTTTTGGGTTTTTTACCGTTTCCGGATGCCTTTGCGTCAGTTTGTTTTTGATCATCATCATCATCAATTTCAAAGTCACCAACACATGCAATTGAAGAAACTGAATCGCCTGCTCTAGGCTTGAATATCGTCACTCCCTGAGTAATCCTTCCAGTCAGACTCCTTATTTCACTCAAATCAGTCCTCATAACTTGAGCATTCTCAGAAACTAGATACACCTCATTAGTTTCATCCACTATTTGAGCATCTGCTATTAACCCTGTGTTTTTAGTGATTTTGAACGCTCGCAAACCTAACCCGCCACGGCCTTGCCTTCTGTATTCGCTGAGAGGGTTCACTTTACCTCGTCCTAATTTGCTGACTACAAGTAGTTTACTGTCATCGTTACCCACATCCATCGAAACCACCCTATCACCTGTTCTTAATGACATTCCTTTAACACCACCAGCAGTACGACGACGTACAGGAAGATCATCCACTGAAAACCTTATTCCCATACCCTGCTCCGATATGAAAATTATGTCGTCCTTTGACTTAGCCAATTTCACAGATACTAATTCATCGTCACCTTTAAGATTCATAATGATCAATCCAGATGGCCGAATGTGTTCAACGTCATTGAGATTGATTCTTTTAACCCGACCTTGTCGAGTCCCTAACACTAGGTATTCAAAATCCTCATATTGTTTTTTTCCAACATTTATCAACGCGCTTATATTTTCCGTATCCCAAACGCTTATTATGTTGGCCACAGGGACCCCTCGAGTATTTCTACTTTGATCCGCCCTCAATTCGTAGCCTATTTTTGATAAAACACGCCCTTTATTGGTGAAAAACATTAATTTATCGTGGGTATCCACCACCATCAATTCCTTCACAG
>PAON01000002.1:0-22222 GCA_002708495.1 Dehalococcoidia bacterium
CGATGAAATCTTTAAATGAACACATAGAACTCAGCAATGCGATATAGGGCCTCATGATAAATTTTGATACTCCCGACATTTTGAAAAAAATTGTCCAAACTAAACAAGAGAGATTAAAAGCACGTAAAAGAGAATTGCCTAGGCGAAAAGTAGAGAGTTTGATATCGAGTCGTGAAAGGCCGTTAAATTTTTCTGGCTGTCTGATGGGAGATTCCATTAGGGTAATTGCGGAAGTGAAGAGAGGGTCGCCCTCAAAAGGTATTTTTTCAAAAGATATCAAAGCTTCTGAATTGGCCGCAGTATACGCTGAGAATGGTGCAGCAGCAGTTTCTGTTCTTACAAACGAAGATCATTTTTATGGCAGCATTGAAGATCTGCTTGAAGTTCACAATGAAGTTTATCAGTCGGGTGTGCCTGTTTTAAGGAAGGAGTTCATATTTGATCCTTATCAAATCTATGAAGCTCGGGCTTATGGGGCTGACGCAATTTTGCTCATTGTGTCTATGTTGGACAAAGACCAATTGATAGATTTCACAAACATCGCAACCTCATTGTGGATGCAATGTTTGGTTGAGGTGCATGATGAAAAAGAACTTGAATTGGCTGTAGAATCTGGAGCTGAAATCATAGGGATCAACAATAGAGATTTAAGAACGTTCAATACCA
The DNA here is from genome assembly GCA_002708495.1 of Dehalococcoidia bacterium. GTDB lineage: Bacteria > Chloroflexota > Dehalococcoidia > Lucifugimonadales > UBA826 > UBA11996. The sequence goes on from PAON01000002.1 coordinate 667, forward strand.
CACTCGAAACGACCGAAATTTTGGCTCCAAAGGTGCCGCTCGGGAAAATTTCAGTTAGTGAAAGTGGTATATCTAATAAGGCTGACATTGAGAGGGTTATGAAAGCAGGAGTGGGGGCGGTTTTGGTGGGAGAATCTTTGGTAACAGCAGATGATCCTGCAATTGCACTTAGGAATTTACTGTGACTTTGTTTAAAATATGTGGGTTAAAGGACTCACAAAATGCCATTGTCGCCCGAGAAAACGGGGCCTCTTTTCTGGGGTTTGTATTTGTCCATGGTGTTAAGCGTGAAGTAAGTTTAGATTTGGCAATTCGAATTATAGATGAATACAGATATGAATCAGGTCGCGGTGGGCCAGCTTTGGTTGGCTTGTTTGCGAACCAACCGATAGAAGAAGTAAATGAAATCATAAGTGAATGTGGGTTAGATTATGCTCAACTATGTGGCGAGGAAGATAAATCTTATTGGGATGAAGTCAATGCTGAGGTGATCAAACAAGTTAAAATCGATTTTGGTGTGAATAGTAAATTGATCAATTCAGATTTGGATAATATATTCGGCTCGGGATATATACCTTTGCTGGATAAATATGAGAAGGGGACTTTGGGGGGCACAGGCAAAACTTTTGATTGGAATGTGATTGGACAATTCAACTTGTCAGGCAAATTTATATTAGCTGGAGGGCTGACCTCTAAAAACGTATCCCAAGCGATAAGAGTTTCACAGCCATGGGCCGTAGATGTATCGACGGGCGTTGAAACTGACGGTGCTAAAGACGAAAGCAAGATATTCGCCTTTGCTGCAGCAGTAAATGATGTTAAGTCATGAAGGAGGGTGTTGACAGAGATTAACGCCTAATTTAACCTGCTGTTTTAATATAATCGGAGGAATTTAGAATGTCGTATTCTTTTAACCATGTTCACCTTAAAGCCCCAGACCCTGGCGCAACTGCAGATTGGTATGTGAAAGCTTTTGAGTTTGAAATCATCAATGATGAAAATCCCCGCCCTCAAGGAGACAGGTTCATCAGGTGCCGGACTAAAGATGGTATAGCTGTAAATATATCTAGTGATCGAACCGGGGAAGCAATGGGAGTAGGAGACGCCGCAGCTCATTGGGGATTGGAGCACTTCGGGATCGAAGTGGATGACATTGAGGCAGAGTTTAAAAGATTGGAAGATTTGGGTGCAAAAATATTAGATGGACCAACCAAGACACCAACCGGTCTAATTATTGGATTTATACAAGCACCGGATGATGTACGCATAGAAGTGATGCAGTTACCTTAATGGAACTAGGTTAGGAACAATGCCAAGAGAAACTTTTTTCCCCAATCCAGCTAATAAGCCATCTGGGTTTTCTCCAATCACTAAATTCGGCAAGCTGCTTTTTGTGTCAGGTCAGGTACCTGTAAATTCTAAAGGAGATCTTGTCGGGGAAGATGATTGCTATCTTCAAGCCAAGCAATGCTTCTTGAATATTGAGAGTGCTTTGGACTCGGTGGGGGCTACCAATGATGATATTGTCAAAATAACAGCATTCATTGTTAGGCCCGAAGATTATTCAAAATATGCAACCCAGAGACTAGAATTGTTCCCGGAAGATGGTCCGGCTAGCAGCACTGTATTTATTAGCGGATTAGTTAGTCCAAAATTCCTCATTGAAATCGAGGCGATTGCTGTTCTGGAATAGGTAAACATGGACGACTGTCTTTTTTGTAAAATCTACGGGGGAGAAATACCTTCCGAAATTTTATATAAAGATGACTATTGTTTTGCTATTAAAGACATTAACCCTGTTTCGCCTGTTCACTTGCTGATCATTCCGAGTGTGCATTTGACGCATCTTCAATCTTTTGAAGTCGAAGATTTTAGGATATTGAACTCCATGTATGAGGTCGCAGTTGAACTGGCTATTGCGGAGGGAATATCTGAAAGTGGTTATAGACTCGTGATCAACCAGAAAAGAGATTCCGGTCAGCAGGTTCCACACTTGCATTTGCACCTGATTGGCGGACACAAGCTAGCAGGTATTGGTTGATAAATGTGACTCATCAAATTGACAAACTCTATGATCGGGTATCAGAGATGGTCGCTTCTCTCCCATTACCCCTAAAGGGACATATAAATCGGACTCGTGATTTAGCCAGAAGGCTTGGCAAAATTCATGGGGTTGATGACAAAAGATGCGCACTAGGCGCACTTGCCCATGATCTAGCAAGACATCTTGAAGGATCCCAACTTTTAATGAAATCTAGAGAAAAAAATATCCCTTTAAATTTTTATGAATTTGATAATCCAGTGCTTCTACATGGACCTCTGGCAGCCGTTTGGTTGGAATCAGACCTAGGATGTGACGATGAGGAGGTGGTAAATTCAGTTAGATATCACACAACCGGTCGGCCATGCATGACGCATGTCGAGAAAATAGTTTTTATTGCAGACAAGGTAGAACCAGAAAAATTGACAGGCAATCCAGGACTGCTACTGGTCGCAGAAAAAATGGAAGTTGATCTTGATGAGAGTATTCTAGAATATTTGAAATTGAGGATTAGGTCTGTAATGCAACAGAACAGGATTGTTCATCCACTTGCCCTTGAGACCTGGAACTACCTAATACAAAAAGAGTGAAATGTTTTTACGAACGTCCTGATTCTATTATTATAATTTCTGCATCCGCCACACCGTTGTCAATCGTAATAACAGCCATGGTTCCGTCCACCATAAATGATTTATATCCTTGGCCTGGATTTACAAACAATGTACCGTTGATATTTTGTATTAGAGGTTCATGGGTGTGCCCAAACAGAATAATATCTAAAGCCTCATCAAAATCCTTAAATAGCTCCGAAGGCGGAAATTCAGGTCCTCCCCAAGCAGGGTGAGTTATACCTATCTTTATTTTCTCAACTTCTATGACTTGGGTGTACGGGAGGCTTTCCCGCAAATCCACGGGATCGGAGTTTCCATGTACGATTAGCCCCTTCTTTGCTGATTTCAAAAATCCTTCCACTACTGGTAGTCGGACTATATCTCCGCAATGAATCGCCATGTCACATTCAGCCACTAAAGTGCGCATATCTGGGTGAACTTCATCCCATTCATAACAATGCGTGTCTGATATGACCGCTATTTTAATAGGCATGTTTTGTCATTTTGTTGATTTGGTTAAAAGCCTGACTTCACTCTGTCCAATATGGAATGGGCTACATCATACTTAGACATTAGTGGAAGTGACTCAATGTTTCCATTTGAGTGGATAATGGTTACTTTATTTGTGTCAACTGAAAACCCACTATCCTTTGCAGTAATGTCGTTTGCGACAATAAAATCTAGGTTTTTAGATTTAACTTTTGTCTTGCTGTTTTCTATAAGGTTCTCACTCTCTGCGGCGAACCCGACTTTAATAAGGCTGTCATTTTTTATACTGCCAATAATGTCAGGGTTTTTTACCAATTTTAATGACCAAGTATCAGAAGTGCTTTTTTTGGCTTTGGAATCCAATTTTTTCAAAGGTCTCCAATCAGCAACGGCCGCTGCCATTATCAGGGCGTCCGCTCCATCGCATTCGGTGAGGATCACTTTTTTCATTTCCTCTGCGCTTTGAATTTTAGTGACTAAAATTCCCACAGGTTTTGGTAAAGCATTAGGAGCTGCAACTAGGCTAACTATAGCGCCCCGATCTCTCGCTGCCTCTGCAATCGCGTAGCCCATTTTTCCTGACGAACGGTTGGTGATATTCCTTACCGGGTCTATGGCTTCCTCAGTTCCTCCAGCGCTCACGACAATTTTTTTACCTGAAAAGTCCCCATCCTTGCCTAATATCATATTGGCAGAACTAATTATGTTAGAGGGTTCAACCATTCTTCCCTGTCCGATAAGGCCTGAGGCAAGCCTGCCATTGGCTGGGCCTGCGATAAAAACTCCTCTGGTTATAAGTGTGGTTACATTTGCTTGGGTAGCTGCGTTATCAAACATGTTGGCATCCATTGCCGGGGCGATAATAATTGGAGCCCTAGTTGCTAAAATAGTGGTGGTCAGAACATCATCAGAAATGCCATTGGCAATTTTGGCTATTGTGTTAGCTGTTGTAGGGGCAACTATTATGATATCAGCGGTTTCCGCGAGTGCTACATGGTTTATTGAGAGCTCAGATCCCGACGAATATAGATCGGTAAATACAGATCTGTGAGTTATGCTTCTGAAAGTCAATTCCGATACGAACTGGGTTGCGGCACTTGTCAGGATTACATCTACTAATGCCCCGTTCTGAACTAGTTTGCTCGCGAGGTCAGCAGCTTTATAACACGCTATGCTACCCGTTACTCCTAGTACGACTCTTTTGTTGTTAAGAGGAGATGGCATTTCGCTACCTTTAGTTAATGTTAAAGGAATGAACTATTTGCAAACCCTTAAGGGTGAGGTCAGGATCTATGTAATCGAATTCACCTACGTGGTCTTTTACTATGGTTGCTTGACCTCCTGTTGCAATTACAGTTGCATCAGTGCCAATTTCTTTTTTGAATCTGGCTATCATACCTTTTATAAGTTCTGAATAACCGAATACAAGACCAGATTGTATCGAATGGGTGGTATTCTTTCCGATTGCTTGATCTGGGGCATTTAGTTCCACTCTTCTAAGTTGAGAAGTGGCCCTATAAAGCGAGTCGGCAGAAACAATCATTCCGGGGGCTATCGCGCCTCCGAGGTACTCTGCTCGATCGTTGATTGCATCAAAAACTGTGGCGGTGCCCAGATCAACTATGATGCATGGTCCACCATACATATGGTGCGCCGCCGCCGCATCGACTATTCGATCTGTACCCACGTCTCTAGGACTATCATAAAGGACCTTTATCCCGGTTTTGGTTCCCGCTACGACTGTCAATGGATTAACATCCAGATACATTCTACAGAGGGATTCGAAAGTAGGTGTCAGAGGAGGCACTACGCTGCAGATGGCTGCTGCCTCAATTTGAGCAACTTCTATATTGTTATATGACATAACTTGCTTTAGCAATAAACCATATTCGTCCGAGGTCCTTTGCGAGTCAGTTGAGAATCTCCATGTAGAGACAAGTTCAGATTCCCGAAATAGGCCTATCGTTATGTTGGTATTACCAATATCAATAGCAATTAGCATGGTGTCAGCATGGTCCCCGTTATTTTTTGCGGGTCACGTAATTTTTGTTTCTAGCCCAATTTGACTTTAAAAGATTACTTGCCTCAAGTAATTTATCAATAGTCGGGTACAGAGAATCCCTCAGTCTTTGGAAGCCCAAAACTTTTGCTGCTTGAGTGGCTGCGGATTGGCCCGACAATTGGTCTTTTTCTTTACTTTTCCAAGCTGTATCAACTTCTGATTCCCAGCCTACCGGCAATTGATCAGAATCCTGATCCGACACCTCTGGTTGATCCGACACCTCTGGTTGAAAACTAATAATTCTGGGACTCACTGAAGGTATTCGAGGATGATCGGAATTTTCATGGTTGTCTGCAGTTTGGGGCTCATTAGCTCGTATAGAGACAGTGAAATCGGTGCCTTCACGAAAAGTGACTTCTATTTCATCTCTTGATGCTAAGAAATCTCGAAATGATCTAAAGCCGAGTTCTTTATAGTCAAACCCTGGGTCTATGCGAGTCATAGTTTGGGCCAATTTCGTACCTAATGAGTTGCCGTCGTTTTCTGCTGAGGCTTCCACAGCCTTCATCAGCAATTGACTCACAGATTTCTCATTATCTAATCCATCCGGTACAGGAACGACTGGCTTTCGTTCTCGATATGACGTGGGTTTTCTGTAATTATTTTTTGTTTGGGATGCTGATTTTTGAGCCACGGCAGGGGCAGATTGAAGATCCAAAAATATGTACCTGTCGCATGATTTCACCATGGTGGTTGATGTTACAGCTTTTCTACCTGCACCTATTACACCTTTGCCAGCACCCCGCAAATGAGTAACCAAAGGCACGAAGTCACTATCTGAGGACACAATGACAAAAGAATCGACTTGCCCACTATGAAGAATCTCTACGGCATCGATGGTAAGTTTTATGTCGCAGGAGTTCTTGCCCGATTTCACTGATCTGTAGTTATGGACAGCCTCTATCCCTAGTTCAATCAATCTTTCTTGACCTTTTCTCTGTGATGACCAATCGGCGTAGGCACGTTTTATGATGATGCGACCCATACCAGATACTTGTTCAACCAAATATTGAAGAGAATCAACTCCTACGTTTTCGTAATCTACTAATAATGCAATGTTTGAATCAGTCAATGGAATCCTGCCGCTCGGCTAAGTGTAAGAAAAGTTAAAAAGCGTCTCCAATTATACCATCCAGCGATACTCTTAATTTTTGTTAAGCCATAATTTAAACGCTATGTTTATGTATATTGGCGTTAGTTGATGCCTAAATTGCGTGATGCTATAATTCTGAAAATGATGAATTTGACGTACAAAAAGGTGTTTAAAATAACCTGTTCCTGTAGGAACTAGATTTAAGGCTGTCAACGCTGTAAAACTAGGCCGCAGGTGTACATAGAGCCCCGCCCAAAGCTTTCAAGCGCTGGTAGCGGGGCTTTTTATATTAAAGAGAAAGTTTATGGAGGATAGTTTTGGCTACAAAGACACCATCACTAGCATTGACCCCATACCAGGTCAATAGATATAGCAGACATATCATAATGCCACAAGTGGGAAGTGTGGGTCAGAGGAAATTGATTGACGCGAAAGTACTCATGGTCGGTGCGGGTGGATTAGGATCTCCCATTTCAATATATCTAACGCTGGCTGGGGTTGGTACTGTCGGGTTGGTTGATTTCGATGACGTTGATGTCACTAACTTGCAGCGGCAGATACTTCATTTTAATGATGACATTGGTAGACCCAAAGTCGATTCGGCTGTTGAGACCCTTAAAGCCTATAACCCTGACACCAATGTGAATGTGCATGAAGAGCCTATTTCCTCAATAAATGCCATGGAAATAATGAAAGATTATGACATCATTGTGAATGGTGCAGATAACTTCCCTACTAGATATTTGGTTAACGATGCTGCCTATCTTCTAGGGAAACCTCTGGTTGACGGTAGTATTTTGTTATTTGATGGACAAGCAACAACGTATTTACCGGGTAATGGTTGCTATCGATGCTTATTTCCCACACCTCCCCCTCCTGGTGAAGTTCCTAGTTGTGCTGAAGCCGGGGTTTTGGGGATGCTTCCAGGCATGATAGGAACTATACAGGCCACTGAGGTGGTGAAATTGATTCTTGGAATCGGAGACTCCTTAAGCGGCCGTCTTTTGCTTGTAGATGCCTTAAGCATGGAGTTCAGAACTGTAAAACTTAGGAGAAACCCAGATTGCCCGTTATGTGGAGACAATCCGACCGTTACAGAATTGATTGACTACATAGCTTTCTGTGGTGGTGCCCCACTGACAGGATGATTTCTGATTTGATAGTCATTTTGGGACAAGCTAGATTGTGTAATTAATGACTGGGCCTTCCAATTTCTCTACGGCATTGAATGAAACAGCCTGTGGAGATGATATGGGTAGGTGTATTGCTACTGATCTGCCTCCTTGGGCCATATATTCCGTTTACTGTTTACCAAGTGAAGGGATATTATATCCACACATATACAGTGTTACCTTAAGACATACTTAGGAATTCGATATCGTGAAAATATATACCAGAGCAGGCGATGAGGGAGAGACAGGGCTATTTTTTGGTGGCAGGGTTCCCAAAAATGACCCACGGTGTGAAGCTTACGGATCTGTCGACCATGTTGTATCTGCTATGGGAGCAGCCCGTGCTTTCTGCAAGGATGAGAAAGTCAAGAGAATAATCATTGATATACAAAATCAATTGTTCATAGTTGGAGCGGAACTGGCTACTCTTTCCGAGAACTACAACATTATGAAGGAATCATACAAAATTATCGTTCCCGAAATGGTAACTGAACTTGAACAATTAATTGATGAGTTGGACGCAGAAGTAGAATTGCCACCGAGTTTCATTTTACCAGGGGCTTCATCCGGTTCCGCGATTTTGGATTTGGCTAGAACTACGTTGCGTGAAGCCGAAAGGAGAATCCTTGACCTGGAAGAATTGGGTCAGCTGGTGAATAAGCAAATATTACCTTACGTCAACAGGCTTTCAGACCTCCTGTTTATGCTGGCAAGATATGAGGATAAGGATTTACCAGACGAATTAATAACGGGCCAAAAAATAAATGAATGAATCCAACTCGATCAGGCCTAAAATCGCAGTTATTGATTACCAGGCAGGAAATTTAAGAAGCGTTGAAAAGGCATTGGTTCGAACGGGCGCGGATGCTTTAGTAACTTCAAACCCAAGTGTTATTGAGTCTTGTGATGGAATCGTTTTTCCTGGGCAGGGCGCATGTGATAGTTCCATGATTAATTTGAAAAATCGTTCTCTTGATAATTTGATTTTACAATTGATTGCAGCGAAAAAACCTTTTATGGGGGTTTGCTTGGGATTGCAACTCCTTTTGCAAGCTTCAGAGGAAGGTAAAGAAGAATGTCTTGGTCTGATTGGAGGCACTGTAAAACGTTTTCCTGAGGGAAACAAAATTCCACATATGGGATGGAATGAAGTAAATATAAAGTCGGATCACCCAGTATTAGCAGCTCTCCCAAATAATTCTCATTTTTATTTTGTCCACAGCTATTATGCAGACCCTACTGATAAAAATATAATTGCTGCTACTACAAAATATGGTGTGGAGTTCTGTAGTGCTGTTGCATTTCAAAATGTAGTGGCTGTTCAATTCCACCCTGAAAAAAGCGGTGATATCGGACTTAAAATATATAAAAATTTTGTTGAATTCACTAAAGAGTCAATGAGTGTTTCGTTTCAATGAAAGTGATACCTGCAATTGATATTCGGGCAGGCCGTTGTGTCAGATTACTTCAAGGGGACTATTCTCAAGAGACAGTTTTTGCTGATGACCCCTTGGAAATGGCTATCAAATGGATACAGCAGGGGGCTGAATATCTACACGTTGTTGATTTAGACGGAGCACGTGAAGGCTCCGCGGTAAACATGGAAGTTATATCAAAAATATGCTCAGAATCTAATGTGCGAATTCAAGTTGGGGGAGGTATCCGAGATTATGAGACTGCTGCACGATATATTGACATTGGAGTCTCCCGAGTCATTATGGGAACCTCAGCTGTAGATAGAATCGGTGAACTAGAGCGGATATTAAATGGGTTAGGTGACGAATCTTTGATAGTTAGTGTAGATTCTAGGGACGGGTTGGTCGCGTTGGATGGTTGGACCAGAGGCAGTAAATTGACAGTAGAGGACGTAATAGGAGATATGGAATCAATTGGTGTGAAGAGATGTATGTATACCGACATATTAAAGGATGGGACTCTTAGTGAGCCGAATTATGAAGGAGTTAAGGATGTGTTGGCATTTACGAAGATGAAAATAATAGCGGCGGGTGGTATAGCTAACCTCCTTCATCTTAAACAGATGGCGTTATCAGGTGTCGAAGCATCTATAGTTGGGCGAGCCTTGTACACTGGAGATATCAAATTGCGAGAGGCAATTGATGAGTTAAAATATTTTGATAGATAGAAAAAAATAATTGGTGCAATATATGCCGACACAAATAAATAAAGACTCTTTTTTAGCAGCGAAAAAACTTGATATATACCATATTATTTCGCTTCTTCCCTCTATGCCTTACCATGAAATTGCGGATATAGGTTGTGCGGAGGGGGCACTTTCAGTTCCTCTGGGCAAATTGGTTTACAGGGGAAATGTCGTATCATTGGACCCTATTAAGAAAAACCTTACAGCTACACGGCGTGAGTTAAAAAAAGCCAGATTGACAAATGTGAAGGCGATTCATATACCAGATGAGCCTATCCTACCACTTAAGGATGAAACCTTGGATGGCGCAATGTCAGCATTTCCATTCCAGTTTTTTAAGAAGCCCGAACAAACTCTGAAAGACGCTAACAGGTGTATGAAGAAAGGTGGATGGCTGGCAGTTATAGAATGGCAGCCAGAATTTTCCGATTACGGACCCGTAAGCAAGGACCGGGTTCAACCAACTGCCCTGAGAGAGAAAATAGAAAAAGCAGGGTTCAAATTCTACATCAGGCANAACCTNTCAGATATGGCCTATATGNTGATTTTTTCCAAATAACCGATAGGTCAACTAGATGCTTACAAAAAGGATAATACCTTGCCTGGATGTTGATAACGGTAGAGTGGTAAAAGGTGTCAGTTTTATAAACTTGAGGGANGCTGGCGATCCATCTGAATTGGCGAAATTTTACGATANGGAAGGGGCGGATGAACTGATATTCTTGGACATAACTGCATCCTCAGATAATAGGGACACNATGGTTGAAGTTGTCAGGGATGTGTCAGAGGAAGTGTTTATTCCATTGACTGTCGGTGGCGGTATNCGACAAATATCGGATGTAAGGAAGATGTTAGAAGCAGGTGCAGACAAAGTCTCATTAAATACCGCGGCTCTAGGAAACCCTGATATAGTTAAGGAATCAGCGAGTTTTTTTGGCTCTCAATGCATTGTGGTGGCGATAGATGCAAAAAGGATTTCCGATTCATTCAACTCTGATTCATATCAAAATACGAGTGTTAACGAGACTTTAAAAATAGATGAGAATACGGTTTGGGAAGTCTATACGCATGGTGGAAGAGAACCTACCGGGGTGGATGTTATAAAGTGGGCAAGGGAAGTGGCAAAATTGGGAGCGGGGGAGATACTTCTAACCAGTATGGACGCGGATGGGCATGAGTCTGGATATGATTTGGAACTGCTACAATTAGTTAGCACCACTGTTTCTATACCTGTGATTGCGAGTGGTGGCGCAGGAACTCTAGAACATTTGCGAGAGGCAATTGAAGTGGGTCGAGCCGATGCGGTTTTGGCTGCTAGTATATTCCATTTTGGAACCTTTTCTATATCGCAGGCAAAAAAATACTTGTCAGAACGTAATATTGCTGTGAGGCCCATTCGCTAAATAGTGTGGGTTGAAAATGGTAAGGGTGATCACATGACTACTATACAGTTTGATGAAAAAGGNTTAATTCCGGCTGTCGTTCAGGACCATCAAACGCGTAAGCTGCTGATGGTTGCCTATATGAATCGAGAATCNCTTACTAAGACATTAGAAAGTAGGGAGGCTTGGTTTTATAGTAGGAGCAGGGAAAACCTATGGCATAAGGGTGAAACGTCAGGTAATTTTTTGATCGTGAAGTCAATAAAACTTGATTGCGATGGAGATACTTTATTACTAGAAGTTGATCCTAAGGGCCCAGCTTGCCATACGGGTCAGGACAGTTGCTTCAATACCGATTTATCTGATTTAGACAATTGCAATTTTANAGTCGCTGATACCGATCGGAATGTTTTTATGGACCTGTTTTCTATTATCGAGGANCGTAAGTTAAATCCAAAAAATGGTAGCTACACTAATAAATTGTTTGATGAAGGGGTTAGTCGTATTGCCCAAAAAGTGGTAGAAGAGGCAGGGGAAACCGCGATTGCAGGAGTGACTGGGCAAAAGGAAGGATTGGCATCAGAAATATCTGATCTCATCTACCACGTCTTCGTCCTNATCTCAGCCAACGATATGTCGCTNGAACAAGTGTTCGCTGAATTGTCAGAGAGGAGGGAATCTGGAAATTAAAACCTATATAGCCTTGGCATCTGTAGATATGGCTAATTCCATAGCACGGATGGCAACTTCAATCTGATCATCGTCTGGGGGTTTTGTTGTCAGGGATTGCAGTAGNAAATTAGGTATAGATAGTTTTGAGATCCATTTGTTGGTTTCGTACTTACTGCTAAATCGGATAAATTCATAGCTTAAACTTGCTATTATGGGAATCAAAACAATTCGCGAGCCAATCACCAGCCACAAAGGGTCCCTTGGTATAAAAGTGAAAACTACTATGGCTATCACCATAATGGTGAGCAGGAATGCTGTACCACACCTCGGGTGGGCTGTGGGATATTTTCGTATCTCTTCAATGGTTAAAGGGTTTCCTTTTTCCTGTGCATGGACNGCCATATGTTCGGCACCGTGATACATGTAAACTCTTCNNATATCGGGCATTAGGCTAATAGCAGTTACATATACAAGGAAAACAACTAGCCTGATAATGCCTTCGGCTATGTTGCTGATGATGTCAGATCCTAATATACCTTCAAATGGTTTACTCACCATTAATGGCAATATGAAGAAAATTCCTANAGCTATACTCAATGAAACCAAAATCATAATTACGGATGAGAATTTACTTGGGGGGNTATCTTCTTCTTGGTTGGCAACTTGCGACGAGTAATTTAATGCGTCCATTCCTATCGATAAAGTTTCAGCCAAGGCTAGAATACCTCTAATGATCGGTACGGATCTTAATTTTCCTGTGAAAAGAGTATTGATTCTTTTGACTTTCGTTACAATTTCACCTGAAGGAGATCTTACAGCAATTGCAACATTATTCTGGCCACGTATCATTATTCCTTCCAGGACGGCNTGACCNCCATATCTGGGTGCAACCTTGCCTGTGCCAAAAAAAAAGGGTGAGATACTTCTCACCCTGTCACTAATCAAGAATTACCTCTCATTGTAGGTTGTACCGACGCCTCAACCGCTCAACTCGACCTTCCGTGTCAACTATTCGTTGTTCACCGGTNAAAAATGGGTGACAGGAGGAGCATATTTCTACCCTTAGTTCAGGTTTAGTTGCTCCAGTAACAAAGGTTTCACCACAAGAGCAAACCACTGTAGCTTCATTGTAATATTCTGGGTGTATTTCTGATTTCATTCTAGTTTGTTCCTAGGCTGGGTAAACACTAGCGCATTTCTTACCATTCGGGAAATATTCAAATTTCACCGAACCATTAATTAATGAGAACAAAGTGTGATCCTTACCTAGTCCCACATTATGCCCTGGATGTATTCTGGTGCCTCTTTGCCTGACCAATATAGATCCTGCGGTGACCACCTGAGTATCGTATTTTTTTACGCCCAATCGTTTAGATTTACTATCTCTTCCATTTCGAGTACTTCCTCCACCTTTCTTGTGGGCCATGGGTATTACTCCTGCAGTTGCTTATTAACTGACTGATATGTCAGTAATTCTTAGATCAGTGAAATTTTGACGGTGACCATTTTTCCTTCTGTAACGAGTTTTTGCCTTATATTTAAAGACTACGATTTTCTTCCCTTTACCCTTGTTGACCACCTCTGCTTGAACTTTGGCTCCTTCGACATTGGGGGTTCCGACGGATGTTTCACCGTCAAGAGAAATCAGTTTTACTGATTCCAAGTCGATTGTGTCGCCCTCGTCACCGTCTAACGATTCCACTCGGATGGTATCNCCTTCGTGGACTCTGTATTGTTTTCCGCCGGTCTCTACTATTGCAAAACTGTTCACTTATATCACCTTCACGATTAATAATTGTATCTATGATTTATGGTTAACGTCAATTAATTTTTTGCATCTGATCGTGAAACACTTTTTCCGGTTTCCAGATCAGCCCCTCCTCATCGAACCTCATGATTGCCACAAGCCTTCCTTCCTCTGAAAGAGCCATAGAAATGGANCTGTTTTTCGCCGCTTTATGGCTGCCTTCTGCTGGTATTGAGATACCATTTTGAACTTTTTGGGTCGTNTCAAAATCCAATCGNAATTTTGGTATTGGGTCAAGTGCGGTTTCTAACTTCTGTAAAAGGATTTTTGATTTGTTCTTTTGTAAATTAAATTCTATAAAATCCAGGTTTAAAGAGTCTTCAATTTTGAATTTACCCACAGATGTTCTAACCAACTNCTTGAGGTANGCCCCGCATCCGAGTCGGATTCCAAGGTCATTGGCTAAAGTTCTAACGTAGAAACCCTTACTACAGGTAATTTGCAATTCTAGTTCAGGTGANTTGAAATTAGAAATGTATGCGTCGTATAGATTGACTATNCTNGGGGCCCGGTCAATTGTAATTCCTTTTCTTGCAAGNTCGTACAATTTGATCCCATCCACTTTGATNGCGCTGTGCATNGGGGGGATTTGCGNTTGANTACCTTTNAAGGTTTGAATGGCAGATCGAACATCNGAATCACTCACGATGACTTCTNATTCGGACTTGATGGTTTCCCCTTCTCCATCATAGGTGTCAGTACTTTTACCTAATTCTATTTTGGCGGCATAGCTTTTATTGAATTCTGTAACATATTCTAGTAATCGTGTCCCAACTCCTAGGGCTACTACCATGACGCCACTTGCTAGAGGATCTAGAGTTCCGCTGTGCCCTACTCTTCTTAGTCCACTTGCCCGGCGTATTCGCCGAATAACGTCCATAGAGGTGATTCCAGGAGGNTTATTCACATTTATAATTCCNNTGACAGNCTGAGACATTNGCGACCTATTTATNGTCAGGGGTTTCTATGGATATTGAATCCATGATATTTCTGATCTTGTCGGCCTCATCCAATGATTCGTCCAATACAAATCTGATACTAGGGATGTACTTTATACTTAGGTCCTTTCTCAAGATTCTTTGGATAAATCTAGAGGCTGAGTTGAGCCCNGAAATAGTGTCTTTTTTTGCTTTGATGTCTCCCATCACNGTTACATNGGCTNTCGCATTTTGCATATTTCTAGAAGTTGATACCGATACAATAGATACCACCTGCGCTAGCCTATGATCCTTGACTTCCTGCAGGATGACTCGGCTTATTTCTCTTTTGAGAAGTGAGTTGATACTATCCATACGGTGATACATGCTCACTCCAGAATCTAAAAGATAGGGGCTAAAGGACTTTAGAGNGTTTCGGTGTTGTACGCTTCTAGCACGTCGTCGTCTTCAAAATCATTGAATCCATCCACACTTATCCCACCTTCAAATCCATTCGCTACTTCTCTTACGTCGTCNTTGAAATGTTTGAGNCTGGATACAGACCCCATAAATATTTCAGANCCCNCCCTTAAAACACGAATTTTNGAGTCNCGCGATATTTTTCCGTCATTGACANATATACCGGCGACTTTAACTCGTCTTCCCACGTTGAACACTGCTCTAACAGAAGCACGTCCAACATATACCTCTNCATATGTGGGTTCGAGCATTCCTTCCAANGCTTTACTAACATCNTCTATGAGGTGGTAAATGACGTCATATTCTCTTATTTCTACCCCCTCTTGTTTTGCTAAAGACCCGGCACCACCTTCAGGAAGACTCCTAAATCCNATTANCACCGCGTCTGATGCCACCGCAAGTAGAACATCTCGTTCTGTAATGCTACCGCTNGCGATGTGGATNAGATTCACTCGGCAGTCGTCGCTGTTGAGATTTTCCAGCGCGNCNTTAACCGGTTCAATAGTTCCTTGCACATCTGTNTTTATAATCAGGTCGACTTGTCTTAAATTGCCTGATATATTCCGGGTGTGGGCGTCTTGGAGTTTGGTTGCCTCAGCTCTGATTTCCCTCTCGTATTTAGCAACCATTTCCTTGGCGAATTTNTCATTTTTAGCTACCTTAAAAATCGAACCTGCTTCTGGAATGTCATGAAGTCCCATCACCTCNACCGGCGTGGATGGGCGGGCTGATTTGATGCGATCTCCTTGATCATCAAACATGGCTCTAATTTTCCCGTATGTATTCCCGATGACCAGCATATCGCCTTGACCTAGNGTTCCNGTTTGAACCAATAGCGTTGCTATGTTTCCCTTGCTTTTATCTTTTCGGGCTTCTATAACCACACCTTGTGCTGTTCTTTCCGGATTAGCCTTTAATTCGCTGATTTCAGCCACCAACTGGATATTCTCCAGTAATTCTGGAACTCCATCACCAGTTATGCCTGAAATTGGTATTGAGATCACCTCTCCTCCCCAACCTTCTATCAATAGATCTCTTTCTGATAGCTGCCTGTACACCTTATCAAGATCCGCGTTAGGTAGATCTTTTTTTGTCACAGCCACAATTATTGGAACACCTGCCGCNCTGACATGATCTATGGCTTCGATNGTTTGTGGCATTACACCATCATCTGAGGCTACCACGAGTATTGCAATATCGGTTACCTGGGCTCCCCTTGCTCTCATTGCTGTGAATGCTTCATGGCCGGGGGTGTCNAAAAATGTTATCGGGGATTCATTGTGTTTTATTTGGTAAGCGGCGATGTGTTGGGTAATTCCACCTGATTCTCCATCGACAACGTTGGTTTTCCTGATACTGTCCAATAGGGTAGTTTTTCCATGGTCAACGTGTCCCAAAATGGTAACTATTGGCGGTCGTGTGGCTAGCTGTTTAGGATCTTCATCCTTGTTATCTATCACAATGGAATTGGTTTCTGTTCCAGATTCTGACAATGAACCGGCTTGAAATCCAAACAGCTGGCAGACCACAGAGGCAATTTCATGCTCTATCACATCATTGACAGAAAACATGTACCCACCCCTCATCAANGCNTTTACAATTTCGACCGNCCCTACATCCANTANGTCAGCTAAATCGCTGACCATTATTGCAGNTGGTATGTCTATAACTGCGCCAATTNNGGNTTCANTATTTTCAGCTTGATCTATTTGGCTGCTCATTCATTTCCTCTANGGCAGATTTCNGACTCNCTTTAACCGTGATACTTTGTNAACNCTGCGTGGTTACCTATATTNACACAGTAGNACCATTTTCCTTCTTCGGNTGGCTCCAATTATTAAGCGATCNATTTCTTCGATGTCAGAACTTTTTGGTTCCCGGTATGGCTNNGTATTACGAGACTAATTAACGCCTTCTTTTATTATTTCCTTGACCTCTTTTTTTATTTTGGCTTCTTCCTCCCCCACGTCTTTCCCTACGACCAGTAACTCCACTCTTTAATTCGTCTATGTCTTCGGCAAACCTGATAGACCCTCCTTGAGAGGATCCAGCCGCAGACCTATGGACGGACCATATGTCTTCTGGGAGTTCTGATATGGCGGCTGCGGTTTCTTCTGGTTGAGTTCTCTGAACTTCTTCTTCTTCCAATTCCAGCAGCAACAATTCTTCCTCTGGAGTCAACGCATCTTCACTGTCCTCTTCTGTGTTTTGGGCTTCCGCTACTATATCGGCTGGTTCTATTCTTTCAGCAATTGCCACTTGAGGTTCAACACCTACTGAGGAATCTTGTTCAGGGGCAGAATCACCTTTCACAATACTGTTTGACACGAGCTCATATAGTTCTTCATCTGTTAATGTTGCTTCTTGAGGCTCAGGGGGTTCGGATGACGGTTGTTCTTCTTGCTTTTCATACTTTGTAAGATCAACATCCATATCGCTTTTGATATCGACAGCCCACCCACAGAGCTTCGCCGCGAGTCTGGCATTCTGACCTTCCTTTCCAATGGCAAGTGATAGGTGTCTATTAGGCACTATTGCAACTGCAGTGTTGTTGTCCTTGTTTACATCTACTCTGAGTACCTCAGAAGGACTCAATGCATTTTGAATATACCGATTGGAATCCCTACTCCATTCAAGTATGTCAATTTTTTCACCCTGTAATTCGTTGACTATACTTTGAATTCTCACCCCCCTCAGACCTACGCAAGAGCCAACTGGGTCTACGCCATCTTGTTTTGCTCTGACAGCGACCTTGCTTCTTGAACCACTTTCTCTGGCTATTCCAACAATTTCAACCGCTCCGTTGTATATCTCTGGGACTTCCTGTTCAAATAATCTCCTTAATAGNATTTCATCTGCTCTGGAAACTATTAATTCTGGTCCCCTGATTGATTCTTTGTCGATAGTTTGCAGCAATACCTTCAGCTTAGNGCCTTGCCGGTACCTTTCGGATGAAACTTGCTGGCTTACCGGCANTATTGCCTCTGTTCTACCTGTGTCCACAATGATTTTATTGGGCTCTATCCTCTGGATAGTCACAGTGATAAGTTCGCCTTCTCTGCCTTCATATTCAGCTAATACGATTTCTCTCTCTGCCTCTCGAAGTCTTTGNAGNACGACTTGTTTGGCTGTCTGGGCGGCTATCCTACCAGCGCTATTTGGGATATTTTGAGTTTTTATGATATCCCCAATATTGGCGTTGGGATTGTATTTTTCTCNNGCCTCTTCACAGGTCAATTCTTGAAGGGGATCTTCAACCGTATCCACCACTGTCTTTACTATGTCGACTTCAATATCCCCTGATCCAGGGTCCAGCCGCACAGAAATATTATGACCTTCCGTTACACTGTCCTTCTTGAAGGCGGATACAAGAGCTGCTTCTATTGCTGACATAACTTTGTCTCGAGGAAGGTTTCTCTCAGCAGCTAGTTGGGTTAAAGCGATAAGGAAATCACTTTTCATATTAAACTGCCTCCTTTTTTTCCTCTAATACGAAAGAAAGTGGGACTGGCCCACTTTCATTTGCTACTCTTTAAACAGGCAAACATTATAGCATTGCGACGCCTGATGGAACAACCTAGGATACTCAAGGTGAAAGGTTGTCCAAACAAGCGATATTTCGGGCAAACTGACATTATGAAAATAAATATAAGGATGGGTAAACATCCCCTTTTCACTATGAGGAAAATTAAAATTGTAACAACGTTTTTTATGATGGTTTTTGCTTTGGCGCCTGTTTTTTCCTGCCANTCCANTGAAGACGAATTGGTGGTTTTTGCCGCAGCTAGCCTCACAGATGTTTTAACTGAAGTGAAAGAAAAATATGAGCTTCAAAATACGACTAAGATTCAATACAATTTTGGGGGTTCTCAAAGTCTGGCGGTGGAATTATCAAAAGGATCACCGGGTCATGTTTTTATTTCTGCCGGAAAACCACCAATGGAGTTCCTTTATAACGAGATGGGGCCTAAGATTTCAGGGGTTACTAGCATTGCAACTAATTCGTTAGTGATTGTAACTAAGACACAAACTGTCGAGTTGCCCGATCATTCCGCCCTGGCAGACTTGGATCTAATCGCTCTAGCAGATCCAAATCTTGCACCGGCAGGAGTGTACTCTAGGGAGTTTTTGGTGAGTACTGGTCTGTGGTTTTCTCTAGCAGANAGGTTTATTTTTGCAGCAGATGTCAGGGCCGCTCTCAATTATGTNAAGTCTGGTAACGTTGACGCCGCTATTGTTTACGTCACCGACGGTTTGACTGAGCCGGAATTACTGATATGGGACATAGTACCGAAGGATTCCTATTCCCCTATTTCATATCCGGCAGCTGCCATTGGAGATGGAAATAAGCACAGGGGTGCCAATACATTTATGGAATTTTTAGAGTCTCCTGAAATTGCTGATATTTTTCAATCCTATGGATTTAGGTGAATAAAATTTGTTTGATTTGATTCTGCTATCTCTACAAGTTGCGGTGATTGCGACTTTGATTAATATCCCTATAGCGATCTACGTCGGGTGGCTAATTGGCCGAAAGAACATAAAAGGAAAATTGATCTTAGAAACTTTAATTTCTTTGCCGTTAGCATTACCTCCAGTGGTTACGGGGTATTTTTTGCTCATTTTGGTGGGAAGAGAGGCTCCCTTGGGACAGTTGTCCAGATTCATATTCGGTGCAGATATCGTGTTCACTTGGGTAGCATCAGCTATAGCGGCTTCCGTTGTGTCCTTTCCCCTTATGGTGCGGGCTATAATCGTTGCCATGCAAGGCGTTGATACCACTTTGGAGAGGTCCGCNCGATCTCTGGGNGCTGGACCCTTAAGAACTTTTTTTAAAATNACAATGCCGCTGTGTTACAACGGCTTGGTGGCAGGAGTTTTGCTAGGCTTTGTTAGGGCAATCGGGGAATTTGGGGCGACTATTGTGGTGGCAGGGAACATTCCCGGAAGGACCCAAACTATCCCTCTGGCGATATACAGCAAGGTACAACTCGGGAAAGATTCCGAAGCATTGAATTTAATACTTGTCTCCACCTTAATGGCGATAATGACTTTGATAGTTCATCATTGGTTGATCATTAGAGGGTCAAAGAAAGGGGCTGGGTAATTGACTGTGTCTCTCCAATTAAATGTCACAAAAAAATATGGTGGTTTTGAGCTGGCGATACAAACGGTCATAGGAAATGGGATAACTGGCATTTTTGGCCCATCGGCCAGTGGTAAGTCAACTTTATTGAATTGTATTGCTGGCTTTGAAGACCCTGACGGTGGACAGATAACCCTAAATTCTAAAACTGTCTTTTCTTCAAATTCTAAAATCAACATNTCCCCAGAAAAAAGAAGGGTCGGATACGTTCATCAGCATTCTGCATTATTCCCGCATCTAACGGTAAGGCAAAATTTGGAATTTGGTTACAATCTCACCGAAAAATATAGAAGAGTAGGAAATTTGGAAGACGTTGTACATTTGTTACAGCTAGAACAGATCATCGAACGCGGTGTCACGCATTTGTCTGGTGGAGAGCGCCAACGAGTTGCTTTAGCCAGAAGTTTGGCAGCTTCTCCTGACTTATTACTTTTAGACGAACCATTAGCCTCTTTGGATCTGCCTTTCAGGGGATTCATATTAGAAAAACTTCGAGAAATATCTAGAGGATGGAATTTAGATATGGTCTACGTATCTCATTCTGTGTCTGAGATGATCGCTTTGGCTGATTCTGTCATCGTAATTAGGAATGGAATGAAGATAGTAGAAGGAAATGCGTCTCTGTTGCTGAATAATAGCTCTGTGGCCGATTATGTGGATTATGGTTCCTTTGAAAATATCCTCCAGGGTGTTGTTGACGGTTCAGTGGATGAAAACTTATCGGCGCTAACTATAGGCGACGTTAGGTTGATCACCCCTAAACTTGCATCAGAAAAAGGTAAACAGGCAACAGTTTCGATTAAAGCCTCTGATATTATCGTCAGTAAATATCTGCCTGCTGCAATAAGTGCCCGAAATATATTGAAAGCTAATATTGCAAGCATCAATTATTCTGAGAATCCAACTTTCATAGATTGTGAAATTGGAGGACGGGTTCTTACTGCAGCCCTTACTAGGCAATCAGTCTTGGACTTGGGATTAAAGACATCTGATGAAGTTTATTTGATCATAAAAGCTACCAGTGTCATACCAATGGAATTGTATTAACCCTAAAAAGACACTTGTTTGAGGCTATATGAGTAGAGTGTTTTCCCTTTTTACAAGCGTGCCTTGAGAAATAATCGTATTTACATCATGGAGCTTGGTTATATCCTTCGACGGGTCTCCGTTTACAACGATAACATCGGCAGATTTACCGGCCTCTAATGTGCCGATTTCCTCTTCCATTCCCAGACATTCGGCTGATGTCTTCGTTGCGCAAGTTATGGCTTCAAGCGGGGATATGTCCATGTTTTTCACCATCACCTCGGGGATGTAGGCAAAATCGTCAAAATGTGCGTTTGTCATTCCAGAATCCATCCCAGTGACGAATTTGACACCTCGTTCCCACATGTCTCTGAGAATTTCAAACCTTTTTTCAGGGTCTCTCATGGCTCCAGAATCTGGTCGGACAGCTCTGCCTCTTAATTTGTTGAGGTGAGAAAGGGCAAGCGTGGGGTCCACTTAAATACCTTTTTCGGCAA
>PAON01000003.1:0-20545 GCA_002708495.1 Dehalococcoidia bacterium
CTGCTGTGGTGAGCGTGGCCAAGTCGGTTAAGGCGCCAGGTTGTGGCCCTGGAGATCGAGGGTTCGAATCCCTTCGCTCACCCCATCTTCATAATTACATATATGAGCCTCAGTATGCCTGAACTGATTGGGAATTTAATTGAGCAAACACAATAGAATATCGAAGATTTTAAGAGAGGGTGAGTCTAACGGTGATGGATGGTCGCTGGAACTCAGTTCTTCAACGGGAAGAAAAATTTTCGCCGTAGCTGTAGCACAAAATAATCGCCGTAGCCGGACAGGACCAACGTGGTCATACGTTATTGAGAATAACGGATGGACTTCTATCGATTTAGGTACACCTGGATCCTATGAAGCGTTGAAAGATGGCTACTCTACCATCGGTCTAAATCCTTCTGATATAGAAAGGGTGATAATCAGCCACGGACATTCAGATCACGATGGAACAGTGACTGAATTCTTGGGTGACTCGTCTGCAGAATTATGGGCTCATCAGACATATGGACCACTAAAAGAATACATTCCATGGGAGATTCATTACCGGAAAGGTTCAATTCTTCAAAGAGAATTAGAGCGGATTGCTGAAGAAAAAATTCAGATAACTAATGAAAATGATAACGACCGGAGAGACACTGAAAAAAAATACTTCGAAGATCGCAAGCGGACCCAAGTATCAAAAGATTTGAAGGACGGGGACGCATTCACAGACCTTAAAGTAATGAGTACACCCGGTCACTCTCCAGACCAAATTTGCCTAGTCTTGGATGATTTAATATTTACTGGTGATCACGTACTGCCTGAAATAACACCTCACCCGACGAGTAAAATGGTTTTCAGAGATACCATATCTAAAAATCTCCCGGAATTTCTGAAAGATCCCTCAGGCTTATACGGTTTAGGAGCATACCTGAACTCTCTGGGTAGAGTTATCGAACTTGGTGACTCCTACACAGTATTACCGGCCCACCGTCTTTATAATAAATCTAATTTCAATTGGCACGGAGTAGAGAGGGCAGGGGATATCCTAAAGCATCATGAAAAAAGGCTAGATCAAATGCTGAAGAAGCTACAGGGTAAAACCTCTAATCTAGAAGAAACCACCAAGGGCATTTTTGAACGGAGTAAACTTCTGGGCTCTAACCTTTATGCAGCAATGTCTGAAATAGTCGCCCATCTCGAATTACTTGAGGACACAGAGGACATATTTATAGATGAGTCTGGTGAGATATCTATGCAGGGTGACGGAACCAATTACAAAAATTATATATCCAAGCTCTTAGGTCCAAAGTGATCAATATATATCTAAAGATTAATGGCACTCAAATACCCTAAAATATATATTTATATATGCCCTTAAACAAGGGATTAACAATATTAAATAAGCGAACAACCCTAACCTGTTACAGAGGCCTTTCAAGCCCTTTACAAGAGCTTTATACAGGTCAGTACAGCCGTGCTTATAAGCAAAACTCAACAATAATTTATTCTCAACACATAATGGTGATCAATTATGCCTTTCGCTAACAACAATGGGATCAAAATTCACTATCATACAAAAGGGGAAGGACCTCACATCGTACTACTGCACGGGTTTATGGGAGACATTGGATCGTGGGAGAAATTGGGATATCCCGATACACTTGCACCAAATTACACTGTGGTGATAATTGACGCTCGAGGACACGGCAAAAGTGATAAACCCTATGACCCAGAAGCATATCTCGATAAGACAATTGCAACTGACGTTATAGCCGTTCTCGACGATATCAACGTAGAAAAATCCCACTATTTCGGATTCTCCATGGGAGGTAGGGTCGGATTCGAACTGGCTGCATACCATTCTGAAAGATTTCTATCCTTTATTTTAGGAGCCCAAACACCTGGAAGCAGGAATGAACACGGGAACGAATCGGACAGAAAGAGAATTGCTCTTTTTGAAAAAGGGCCGGAGGCCTTAAAACGAGTAATGTCTCGATCCAAGAAAGAGTATGAAAGCTACCTCGAACCTACATTAAATGGTGATCTCAAAGCCTACGCTGCCAAAACCAAGGCAAACGCAATGAGAGAAGATATATCAGAACATCTCGTCGGGCTTACTGTACCTTGTCTAGTTTATGCAGGTGAATCAGACTCACTTGCGCATGAATCAGCCAAGGAACACTCTGGGAAAATGCCGACAGCGCGTTTTGTCAGCTTACCTGGATTGAACCATATGGAATCAATTTCACGAACGGATATGGTCATTCCAATGGTTAAATCATTTTTGAACGAAGTTTCAACGTGAGGAAAATCACCTACCTTCAATGAATTTATCAAGGCTAAATCCATCACTGTTTACCCAGTCCATCATTTCGGATTCCCGCGCCGTAACCTTTTTTGCTTCGGATATAACATGATCAACCAAATCTATGGGAAAAACGACCACCCCGTTCATATCTGCATGAACTACGTCCCCTACATTTACTAAGACGCCTCCGACTTCCACGGGCACATTTGTTTCGTCAAGACCAAAATTCCCGTGAGCAGGCACTAGTCCAACAGAAAACATCTGGAAGCCCATTTCATGTACAGTTTCAACGTCTCGGACTCCCCCGTCAGTCACAAGTCCAATTGCTCCAACTTTTTTCGCAACTGTGGCCATACCATCTCCAAAATGACAGCCATGATTAGGTCTAGGTCCAATATCTTTGGCAACAATCACAGCAGGCACCGGCATCGCATCTATAGTCCTCAAACAATCATGCCAACCTGATCTACTTTTCTCCTTGCCTGTCGTTGTTGTGTTCAAAGTAGCCGTAACTGCCTGACCCACCATGACTCCAAGGTCCGGAAATTGGCACTTTATATCCCAACCCATAAACCCCTCTGTATTTAACCTAGCGCCATGGGTTTCGACAGCATTAGCTACAGTCGGGGTGTCTATGGCCTTTAGATCCCTTATTTGGTCTTCTGTTAAATATTTCATTGGTCTCCTTTATTAAGTGGGCCCCTATACTAAATTTCCCTTTGAAAACTTCCATTATCTGAGCCTGAAAAATAGGTCGAAGGAACTACCCCTTTAACTGAACTAGACCTTTTCTCAAGCCAGTAATCATAGGCCGGAGGAGTAACTTTGAAAGCATCCTCCACTCCA
This sequence comes from Dehalococcoidia bacterium, assembly GCA_002708495.1. GTDB lineage: Bacteria > Chloroflexota > Dehalococcoidia > Lucifugimonadales > UBA826 > UBA11996. Next base: position 3,134 of record PAON01000003.1, read on the forward strand.
AGTTTCAAGGCAGCATCAAGTGCCCAATTTGGATTATGTAGAAACTCTCTAGCTATCGCTATTAAATCTGCCTCACCTGACTGAAGAATCTCTTCTGCCTGCTCAGCATGAACAATCAGACCTACTGCCATGCTCATCATATCTGTCTCTTTACGTATTTTTTCAGCGTAGGGCACTTGATATCCGTATCCAACAGGGCCTGCGCTTATAACCGGGCTCCCACGCATTCCTCCAGAAGAGCAGTCGATCACATCGACTCCTTTTTCTTTCACCAATCTCGAGAAGCGAACACTTTCTTCTGGGCCCCAACCTGCGTCATCTTCCACTGATAAGCGTATGAACAGTGGTTTGTCTTCAGGCCAGTTGGCTCTCACTTCCTCCGCCACTTCCAAAGGAAGACGCATCCGTTTTGATTCAGTACCTCCGTATTCATCCATCCTTTGATTTGCTTTCGGGGATAGAAACTGGTGCAGTAGGTACCCGTGAGCCGCGTGTATCTCTAATACTTCAAACCCTGCCTCATTCGCCCTTCTGGCTGCCTCACCCCAGTTTTCTACTGTCTTCTGTATTTCCCCAAACGACAAAGCCCGTGGAATAGGTTCAGTTTCGCTTGAACCTATAGGGCTTGGGGCAACAAGTTCCCAGTCGTCCCAGTCATCCACCCCTGCTTCAAGTGCTCCTTCAGGTGTCAGAGGAGCCCCTCCTTCCCAGGGTCTAAAGCGACGGGCCTTTCTTCCACTATGGCCAAGCTGGATTGCAGGAACTGAATTTTGCTTACGAATAAAATCCGCAAGCCTTTTGAAATGGGCTGTGTAGTTGTCATCCCAAAGGCCCATGTCCCCAGCGGTGCCACACCCGCGTCTCTCTACTTTGGTAGATTCGATAAAAACGAGCCCGGCTCCACCAGCAGCGAACCGGCCGGCATTCATAAGATGCCAATCAGTGGGATAGCCCTTTACCGCAGCATATTGGTGCATGGGAGCCACGACAACTCGGTTTTTTAAGGTGATACTCCGAATAGTTAAAGGTTGGAACAATAAAGGGGTCGGCATCAGTTCTCCTGTATTTGTTTACACACTAATCATCAGAAAGGAAGTGTAAAACATGTGGAAGCAAAGCGTCGCTTCTTTCCATGACATCCCCATGGTTAAAGCCCGGTAGTGATATCCAAGTCACATTCGGCATGTGTTTAACACACTCCTCGGCACCTGGGTACAAACTATCTTGATCGCCACAATATACAAGACATGGCATCGTCATTGTGGGAAGGACTCCTGATATATCTGGGCGGTCTCTGAGTGCCAGAGTGGCTGCTGTGATCGCCTTCGCATCGTTGGATAGCAAATGATTTAGCTCTCTTTCATCGGGGACCGGTTCCAACCCACCAACGTAAACGTCCATTCCATGTTCAAGGGATTCCAGCATGAAATCCAGAGCCTTCACTCCTGGTTCGAGTTCCAAGTCACCAAGAGGGTACGGATGCATTCCCCCGATAATTAATGAGTAAAACCTTTGCGGAAAAGCTTCTGCTAACCCAAACCCGATACTGCCTCCCATTGAGTAACCCATATAGTGGGCCATATCTATGTTTTCTCTGTCCATAACAGAAACAATATCGGAAGCCATTATTTTTCGGTCGTATAAAGAAGCATCATATGGTTTATCGCTTTTTCCGTGCCCACGAGCATCAACTGAAATTACTCGATAACTTCTTTTTAATTCATCCACATACCCATACCAATTCCATTTATCCAACTTACTAGTCAGACCGTGTTGAAGGATTAAAGGGGGGCCATCCCCGGTAATCTCATAATTGATGTGGGTTCCTGAGTTATTCGCAACAGGCATATTAGGAGGACCTCCTTTAGTGGATATCTAGAAGCATTTTACTGCCGGAAATTATATATTCCGAAGTCAGATTAATGGTAAGCTCTGATCAAGAACGGTTGCATAGAACAAAGTCCATTAAAAGAACAAAAATTTATAAGGGAAACCCTATTTCAAGCTTCCCTTATAAAGGTCTATATTACTATTTCCACTCCCAAAGGTTCCAGGTTGCATTTCCTTCACCGTCAACATCCCATTCATATACTAAACACATCCCATTTAATCCTGCAAGGGAAGGAAAAGCCGCAGAGAAGTAAGCAGTTCCTCTGAATTTAGCCCCTCCGTCTTCGGTGAAAGCTCCTGCGCCGTTTGCGCGAAAGGTAGCAATACCTTCTGCAGTCATAAACACACCGGAATTCGGGCACTCACCGTAAATGGTTCCATCGGCATTTACACGCGCCTGATAAGTTGCCTGGAACATACCTTCCACTCCCAGCAAAGTTCCAGCACCGGCTCCTGTTGTTTCAATTATTGGTGAACCATTCTCAGCCGGCAATATTTTGTTTGCCGTAGTCCCTGACAGTTCACCTTTTTTTTCTCCTAACATAATTTGACCTCCTAGCCAAAATTTAAATATTTGAAGCAATGTTATCAAGAAGAAGTAACAGTCAGTAAGTGGTAATAGAAATAAGTATGCTAAATGAAATTATATTGATCTCAGAGTGCCTACTATATTTGGTTTGGTGATTAACCAAATCGAGTACCGACATTCATTGAAAGGTCTACGGCAGCACAGCAAAAAAAACGAGCCTTTGGCGAAGAGTTTATAATCAGCTTTCGTAACATATCTCTATAATAAATATGCCTAAAACCTGTATAAGGAAGGTCCAGTGACAATAGAAATCACATCCGAAATGAAAGCACTCATCGACAACGCTTTGTCCGACAAATACCCCTGCATAGTTGGCACTGCTTCTTCGGATGGTCTCCCCAACGTATCCTACAAGGGGAGTGTAATGGTGTTTTCGGCAACTGAGCTGGCCTTTTGGGAACGAACCCGAAAAGGTGGCTTTGCCCAATTAACCGATAACCCAAATATAGTCGTTATGTATCGAAATACTGAGCTAAGAAAATCCTGGAGATTTTATGGGGAAGTGACTATATACGACTCGGGAGAAATAAGGGACCGGGTGCTGGAAAAAACCGTTCAACCAGAACTTGATCGAGACCCAGATGGATTAGGAGTTGCGGTCGTAATAAATGTGACCAAAATCACCACTCTTGGAGGGGAAATAGTTCAGGAAGCATCTGGATAGTGTTATAAGTTTTCTAAGCTCTGATATCTATAACCATATTTGCCAACCAATTTCTCTCCTATTTGATACAATTCTGTTCCTATAAACATACCGTGCGCCTGTAGCTCAGCGGATAGAGCACTGGTCTTCGGAACCAGGTGTCGGGGGTTCGAATCCCTCCAGGCGTACCAGCTAAAGGATTTTTTCATGGTCACATTCGGCAGTGGAGATTACAAATACGGAGTTGTTGAAAATTTCTTCAAAAGGCCAAGGGGATGGCCGTTCGTGGAAGTCGCTGACGTAGCCGTTGATAAAAATGACAACGTATATGTTTTCAACCGAGGACCGTACGCTGCGATTATGATTTTCGACAAATCGGGTGAATACCTTGGGNGCTGGGGAAAGATAGGATTCGANTTCATAGTTCCGCACGGTGTAAGCATAGGACCTGATGGTTCCGTATACACAAGTGATACAGGTGACCACACAGTTAGAAAATGGACGAAAGAGGGCAAGCTGTTAATGACTTTGGGAAGACCTTTAATTAATGCCCCAGAACAAAGTGGTATCCCATTCAATAGGCCAACTCATTTCACAGTAGCCTCTAATGGCGATCTTTATGCATCCGACGGCTATGGGAATTCACATATTCATTGCTTTGATTCTAAAGGGAACCTGAAATTCTCATGGGGTGGACACGGCAGTGGACCGGGTGAATTCGATACCATTCATAGTGTCTACGTTGATATCGATGACGATGACAAAATTTATGCCACTGACAGGTATAACAACAGAATCCAATATTTCTCCAAANCAGGTGAATTTCTTGGAGAATGGACCAACGTACATTTGCCAAATGACGTACGNAAAGGACCAGATGGCAATTTCTACGTAGCAGAACTCNATCATCGCGTAAGCATCTTGGATAGTTCTGGCACTCTACTTGCCAGATGGGGAGATGTTGGGGCAAATGTNGACGATTCTGAAACGGGATCAGGTTTGCCTGACTCTCCCAGTAGAAATCCGATGATAGTAGGGAAAGTAAAGCACGAACCAGGAGCTGGCTTATTTGGCGCTCCTCACGGAATTGCAGTGGACTCTGAGGGAAGTTTTTATGTCTCAGAAGTAAGTGAGACCTTTCTTGGCATAGATAGNGGCGATCGCTGCGTTCAAAAATTTGTAANGGCATAGGCTTGTTTTTATATCTGCCTGTAGGTCTTGGATCAAAAATGCAAAATACTCTTACCTTATTAATTAGCTTTAATTGATACTGATTCACATCCAATTAGGTTGTAAAATCAACTTATGAATAAGGTCCGACTATTTGAATCCACATATTTGTTTTGCTTGAAAATGCTATCGGGAATAATTCCTGTTTTAGGGACCAAGAGACCGTTTATATGGTTTATGGTAACAAGTGAAAAAGCTTTCAAAAAGCCCTTATTCGGATGCCAAATGTGCGGACAATGCATCCTTCATTCTACCGGAATGGTATGTCCTATGGGCTGCCCTAAAACCCTTAGAAATGGTCCTTGTGGTGGTGTGAGAAACGATGGAAACTGTGAAATAAAACCAGACATGAAATGTGTGTGGATCAGGGCTTGGGATAATTCGACCCAAATGGCTGTTTTCACGGAATCCATTCAAGAGATACAACCTCAACTTGATCACAGTTTGTCTGGAACCTCGGCTTGGATTAACGAATTAGGCAAAAAGAATGACGAATAAACCTGTTTCGAATCTGGCCCAAAGGTTGGGGGAAGAATTTTTTACTGTAACCGCAGAAGTGACACTCCCAGACTCAATTGAAAAGGAGGCTCTAGTAACCAGGGCTCAAATGCTTGAACCGTATTGCGACGCAATTAACATTACTGATTCCACAGGGGCTGTTCCTCATTTTTCAAACATCGCAGCCGCGTCGATACTTATCGAAAACGATATAGAACCCATCATACAATTTTCATGCAGAGACAGGAATAGAATCGCGGTACAAGCTGATGTTATAGGGGCCCATGCAATGGGAGTCCGAAACATTTTTTGTGTGACGGGAGACGGGGTTCAAACTGGCGATCATCCAGAGGCAAAACCTGTCTTCGATCTGGATTCAATAACACTACTAACCACCATTAACCACCTAAAAACGAAGGGTAAGTTTCTTAGCGGCAGAGAATTGGATGCCAAACCCGATTTATATCTAGGTGCGGCAGTGAATCCATTCGTTCCACCTTTTGAACAACGAGCTTTAAGACTGCTCAAAAAACAGAAAGCCGGTGCCTCTTTTTTCCAATCCCAGTATTGTTTCGACATAGAAAGACTCAAAACTTTTCTCGACCGCCTAATCGAATTAACGAAAGGATCGCCTCCTCCACTGTTAGTAGGAGTGGGGCCACTTAGGTCTGCACGTTTTGCGCGATGGTTAAGGGAAAATGTACCAGGCGTGGTGGTGCCAAACCACATAATAGAAAAGATAGAAAAATACCCTAGAAAAGAGCAACAAAAGGCTGGGGTGGAAACATGCATCAAAATAGTAGAAACAGTAAAAACATTGACTGGAGTCGCCGGAATACATGTGATGGCATATAACTGGGAGTCATCAGTTTCTGAAATTATTGAGGCAACAGGCCTTTCAAAAACAGCAAGGAATGTTTAGTCGTATATAAATACCGCTGCCTACATTGACACCGTGTCATAATTTGTCTTCCACGAGCCTATCGCTGCCCTATCTAGGCCAAGATGATCCCTAAGGGTACTACCACTATATTCCTTCCTAAAAACCCCTCTTTTCTGAAGTTCAGGTACGACAAATTCAACAAAATCTTCAAATGCTCCCGGCTGATGGGTAGGTCCTACAACAAAGCCGTCACAAGCTGGGGAATGAAACCACTCTTCCATTTCGTCAGCAATATCCTTAGGTCCCCCGACCATGGTATGTCCATCGCTCAGCAATCCTCTCCGGGTTATCCTCATAAAATCTCTGGGGGTTGGGTTTTTAACACCTGACGATACAACCCGGTCTCTCATAGCTTGCATACCTTGCAAACCTTCCAATTCCGCTTCAGTAAAGCCTTCATCCATTCCCTTAGTAGAAAAGTCGAAATTGAGTGCCTCAGACAGCAACAACAGTTGATCCATATCGTTGGACAAAAGCTCATAAGCGGCTTTCTTGTCCTCAGCTTCCGATTTAGTCGCAGCTGCAATCGGATACATTAAAGATGCTATTTTCATATCATCAGGATTTCGACCCGCTTCTTCAGCACCTTTCTTTAAAGCTGCGTATTCAACCTTGCCGACATCTGCATTCCGATATCCCGCAAATATCAATTCTCCCCAACGGGCGGCAAATTGTTTACCTCTGGTACTGCCGCCTGCCTGTATAACCACAGGTCTCCCCTGGGGAGTCCTTGGAACTGTGAAAGGCCCACGGGAATTCAGATATTTGCCTTTGAAGTCTATTTTACGGACCTTATCAGGGTGGGCATAAAGGTTATTTTCTTTATCCACAACTATNGCATCATCATCCCAAGAATCCCAATGACCTAAAACTGCCTCACAAAACTCATCAGCTCTGTCATATCTAGTATCGTGTTCGAGGTGGGCTTCNCGCCCCATATTNCGTGCTTCGTTATCGTTTACTGAAGTGACAACATTCCANGCAGCACGGCCCTTTGTCATTAAATCAAGGGTTTGAAACAGTCTGGCCACATGAAAGGGTTCGTAATAAGTCGTGGAATAAGTAGCTCCCAAACCCAGATGTTCGGTAACGGCAGCCATACTCATTAAACAGGTAACCGCGTCAAGTTTTGTACATCGAATCCCATTTTTCACAGTTTCAGAATGGTCTCCGGCGTACATATCTGGCATAGCCAACCGATCGTCGAAAAACCCTATGTCAAATTTGCCTTTTTCAAGAACTCGAGCAATATGTTGGTAGTAATCAGGAGAATAAGTATCTATCCTGGCCTCCGGATGCCGCCATGAAGAGGGCAGTGTAGTGCAATTTTGGGCCTGTAGAAAAGCCACCAATTTCATTTGACGCATATCACTATTTCTCCTAAGGCGATTTTTTGTACATTCACGCTATTACTTCCTTTTCCACAAGTTGGTTTACGACTACTTCGGGAATTCCCAGCAGCTTCGTGTAAATTTCATTGTTATGTTCTCCTAACTTTGGGACACCCCTAGTGATCCGGCCCGGTGTATCAGAAAATTTGATGGCTATGCCTGGATGTTCCACAACTCCCCATTCAGAATGCTCTACACTCACAATAAAGTCCCGTTCCCTGAGGTGAGGGTCGTTGCATAGTTGCTCCCCAGTCTGAACCACCCCAGCAGGAATTAGATGTTCTTGAAGCATATTCATTAGATCATATGATTCAAAATTAACTGTCCATTCCCCTAGCTTATTGTCCAACTCATCATGGTTTTTAAATCGATTCTGTTGCGAATCAAATTTGGAATCTTGAGCCCAAGGTGGATCTCCCATTACTTTGACCAAGGTGTCCCANTCATTGTCGCTAGGACAAGAGATTACACACCATTCATCCTCACCTCGGCAAGGGTAGCACCCATTCGGTGCACGCTCAAAATTTTTATTACCCACTGGATCCCATGATTCTCCATTTACAAAATAGTCCAAAAGGGCAACCCCCATTGAAGCAGTCATTGCCTCAACCTGCGCGATTTCCACATGTTGGCCAAACCGATATTGATTCCTGTATTCCAAAGCAGCAAGGATAGCGGTAGCAGTGGCACCTGCCGATACAAAATCAGGGAAATGCACATTTGACCGCTTTTCAACCGGGGAATCCGGAAAACCCCATAAGTTTGATAACCCCGCGTAAGACATTAGGCTTTGTCCATAACCAACATGATNTGATTTGAGTCCTTCTCTTCCATAACCAGGCATACTAATCATTACGAGGTCAGGTTTTACCTCTTTTAGAGTTTCATAACTGAGTCCTCTACGGTCCAGTACACCTGATGCGAAATTTTCGACCACCACGTCAGAAATCTGAACCAACTCTTTTATAAGTGTCATACCTTCAGNCCCAGAAAAATCCAAAGTTATGCTTTTTTTATTCCTGTTGATCTCTAAAAATTGCGGTGTCGAGTTGGTCACTATTCGCCCAGTATCCAAATGTTTATNGGTTTCAACCTTGATGATATCCGCCCCAAGGTCCCCCAAATAGCGAGTCGAAAAAGGTCCCGACCAAACACGGCTCAAATCCAATATCCTGATCCCTTGCAAAGGGAGCAAAAGATCATCAAGTAAACGGTCATTTGCTTCCTTGAAATTCCGGTCTTCGGTTCTCGTCTTCTCAATTACACGTTCTTGATGCTCCCCTAGCCGAGGTGCTGGTCTCTCCAGGACACTTGGTGTTAAGCCAAATCTATATGGAGGACCAGGGACTAAATGGGACCCGATTTCCGGGTCTAAAATTTCACGGAAATAATTCCTTTCCTTTAGTTGTGAACTCTGAGCTATATCTGAAATTTCATTTACCCGGCTTACAGCCAAATGGCGGGAATATGCTTGTTCCAAAAAATCTTCCACTGTAAATCCTGCTATAAAATCTCGGACAAAAATGTCCACAACTTCGGGTTGAGATCGGCGAAAATTCATGTCATTCCACATTGGGTCAGCTAGGCTCTCGTTATCCATCCATCGCACCAGTTCTTGCCAGTGGCTGTTTTCGAGAACGGCTAACGATATATACCCGTCTGAGCATGCATAGTGTCCGTTCGGAGCAATTATGGGCGTAGACCCCATCCTGCGGGCGATATCACCGTGATATGTGTATCTAGTTATATTGAATAAAAGTTGGGCCGCGATTTCGTACATTGATACGTCAATACATTGTCCTTTTCCAGTGAGATTACGGTGGTTTATTGCTGCCAATACCCCTGTTGCAGTGTGAAACGATGCCAATTGAGAAATTTGCTCACAGGGGGCTACGCAAGGAGGTTTCATTTCATCTCCCTGGCAATACATAACACCTCCCATCGCCTGAACAATAAACTCATCACCGATAAAGCTACTATAGCGGCCGGTTTGGCCAAAGGGACTGATGGATGCCATCACAATTCCAGGATTGTTTAAAGACAATCTCTCAAAGCCAATTCCAATTTGATTCATATAGCCAGGTCTAAAATTCTCAATGACTACGTCGACCTTCTCTGATAATTCAACAAATCTGTTGGCTCCCTCTATCGACTCAAGATCCAACATAACGCTATATTTGTTCGTGTTGTAATTAGCAAAATATAAACTGAAATCAGGCTGGTTGACTCCTGATGCAAATGGGCCTTTTGTTCGACTTTTATCTCCATCTGGGGGTTCGATTTTTGTGACATCAGCACCAAGATCCGCAAGAATCTTACCGCACAAATTGCCTTCTGGGCCCGTGAGATCAAGTACAGAAATATGAGCGAGCGCGGAGGGTTTATGGAAAGTACTCATCAATAACCCTCCTTTCTAAACGCTACTTATAGTAAAACTGCCAACAGATGCCTGTCCTAATAATCTTCAATCACATTATTTACGAGGGAACCAATCCCCTCAATGCGAACCTCCACCACATCACCTATATTGATTTCCGCAGTCTCAGGGCAACCTGTCGGAATAATATCCCCTGGTTGTAAAGTCATCACTTCTGAAACCCAACTGATCAATTTGGGTATTCCAAATATCATTTCGGAGGTATTCCCACCAGCTGACAACTCTCCATTTACAAAACATTCGATCTTCAGATGTCCCGGATCGTCAATTTCCGTCTCAATGTGAGGCCCAATAGGGCAAAAAGTATCAAAATGTTTCCACCGCATTGAAAGACCTTTACCTAGATCACTCTCTATGGTTTCTTTTGCACTCACATCGTTCACACATGTGTATCCCATCACGTAGTCCATCGCATCCGATTCACTGATGTGACGAGCGGTTTTGGATATCACTACCCCAACCTCAGCTTCATGTATGACACTTTTGCAGCTTCGTGGATATACTATATTTCCTTGGTGAGGAGCATATGTTCCAGGCTGTTTCATGAAAATACCTGGACCATCTCGATCATCCTTTTCACCATAATTAGCAGCTATAGCAGGAACTTTGTTGGTTGAAGTAAGAGGAGCAAGTAGTGTTATATCTGAGAGAGAACAAATCCTGTCGCCGACGTTTTTTATCTCGTAAGGGGTTCCTGAAATAGCGTGTATGGAATCTTCCAAAATAACCCCCCAAGTTTCCTCCAATCCAAGCATGAATCTCGCAATTTTCATAATCGCCCAAACCTTTGAATTTTCGACGATTATAGACTAAATCATGGACGAGTTCTCCGATCTTTTCAAACCAATCCAAGCAGCTAGTGATGAGACGAGTCCAATTGACACAATTACAGATCCAGCTATGTATGAAATCTGGAATGCATACATAAAAGCAGCTATTGAATCAGGAGATGAGCCTGCTTGTAGAATATCTACTGCCGGGGACTTCCATTCATAAATCGAAGTGAAGGCCCACCCCAAAAGTGTAACGGCAGTCACGCTACCTAGACCTCTGGACATTGATGACACAGCACCACCTGAACCCAAATCAGAAGGTATCATTTTCCCCATGATTAGGCTCAAATTAGAGCTCTGGAAAAGGCCTATACCCATCCCTACAAATACCATTCTGAAGGCTATCTGCTGAAGGCTAGAATCGGCAGTTAAAGCAGTATATGAAATAAGCGCCAGCAACACTATAACCAAACCCAACACTGTGATAAATCCAGATCCGATCCTATCAGATAAATAACCCCCAACAGGGGAAAACAATGATACTGAAACAGCATTCAGTAAAAGAAATATTCCTAAAACGAAAGATGAAGCTCCAATTATTTCTCCCACAAAATAAGGAAGTATAAATAAGTTGACGAAGGAACCCATGTAAAGAAATAAATTNGCGCCAAATCCACCGGCAACTACCAAATCCTTCATAATTGATAACTTAACCAATGGGTCAGGAATAATCGACTGGCGCCTGATAAAAAAAGTTCCTGAAAAAATAAATATCCCCAAACTCACAAATGTTTCGACACGTAGCCAGCCTATTACCGTAGCAATGTTCATAGAAGCAACAAATGCTATCAAACACACAAACGCAAGGACTCCGCCGATCCAATCAAAGCTAGTCGCCTCATTATTGTTTTTATTCTGATTTCCGACCCCCCGAATAACAGTGACTGAACCCAAAATAGCTAGAATACAAATAGGTATCCTGCCGAAAAATATCCAGCGCCAGGACATATATTCCAAGGCGACGCCCGCATATAAGGTTCCTACTATCATTCCCACACTCCCAACACCGGTCATTACACCCAATGCCCGGCCACGAATGCGCGAAGGGAACAGGGATGTAGCAAGCGCAGGGGCTATCGCTAAAAGGGCCGCATTACCAACTGCCTGAAGTACCCTAAACCCCACAACAGATTGAATATTTGGAGAAAACCCTATTGCAATCATTGCCAAGGAATAAGTTACTAATCCCAGAATGAAGATCTTTCGAAGTCCAAANACGTCTCCTGCTCTCCCCATAGTAAGTTGCAAACTGACAGTCGTACCTAGATAAAAAATTATCATCAAATAGGTGGTGGTCGGAGATGCGTAAAAGTAATCAGATATTCTAGGTAAAGCAACATTTACACTAACGTCGAGGGAGCTCAAGAACACCCCAGATGCTACCACCAGCAGTTGAACCCACTGAACCCAAGTCAAAGAAACATCAGAGATTGAGTCTACATTTTTTTCATTTCCCAACACTACTCTATGTATGCGGGGTCTATTTCAATACCCAGGCCTGGAGAATCCGGTAAGGAAATCCACCCATTTTCGACAATCGGCGGGTTTTTGAATATTGCGAATTTATGTGCGTAACTGCCTATTGGCGGATCATTTAGTAATTCGAGATATGGCGCGTTAGGCCACGATGCCACTAGATGAAGATGCGCTATAACTCCGATATCTCCNCCTCCGTGATGTGGAACGATTTTCTTTCCGTAGAGCTCTGATAACACCCCTATCTTTCGCACTTCCGTAATCCCGTCTAAAACCATACTTTCCGGCTGCAACACATCGTAAATATTGTTTTCTAGCATCGTCTTAAATTCGTGTATGCCTCGATTGTTCTCACCTCCAGCTATAGGAATCGCGACCGAGTCATTTAGCCTAGCAAGATCATCAAAAGCATATCTTTGCAATGGTTCTTCTAGCCAATAAACACCCAATTCTCCCAGAAGAGTGGCGGTTTCAAAAGCCCGGCGGAAATCCCAAGTTACACCGGGTTGCCATTTACCAAATGACTGAGCCTGGTTAGCGTCTACCATGATCTCCATCGAATCTTTGACAGCATCGCGGACAAGCTCGACAGTGCGAATATCTTCCTGGATTGTCTCATGATGCAATCTGAGTTTTATGGCCTTCCATCCTTCTTCGCTTAGTGACCTGGCCAGCTCTGCACGTTCCTCTGGGGTTGATAGCAAAATCATGCTGGCATAGGGCATCATACGATCCTTTGAGCCCCCCCATAACTTGTACAGCGGTTGTCCAGTTGCTTTGCCAATAACATCCCAAATTGCCACATCAACTCCAGCAGCTCCTTTGTACGGAAGTGTATGAACATAATATTTAAGTCTTTGGGCAATTTGCTCAATTTCAAAAGGATCTTCACCCACAACTACATTCTTTACAGGCTCAATAATTGAGGGGTCCATTCCAGGTCCAATACCAACAATTCCCTCATCCGTGTGTACTTCTGTGAAAGATCCACCACCCCTACTAAAACGCATCAAACCACCTTTGTTCCAAGCAGGCTCAATACTTCCTACAGATTCAAGCTCTTTAAGCTGGATCAATTTAACATCAGTAATTTTCATACGGGTTTTAGATGTCATAAAAATCAAATCTCCGATAATAGAAAACGGCCACAGAATTTTGTGATTATAGAATACATTCATGCCTGTTGGTACCAACTCCTATATACTCGACGGAAAATAGTTACTTATGGGTACTANCGATNGAATCGGCACCTAGATAAAGGGTTAGAAAGGATAAAANAATATGNNCGGGAAAAAGATTCGAGTAGGGATCATCGGGGCTAATGTTGGATACGGTTGGACACCCAGATCCCATGCTCCGGCAATAGCAGAAATGCCGGAGATAGAATTTTCCGCTGTATGTACCTCTCGAGAGGAAACTGCCAAAGAATCAGCGGATACCTACGGAGTGCCGTTAGCATTTAGCAACCACAATGAGATGTTAGACAAAGCTGATTTGGACGTCGTAGCTGTAGTAGTTAGAGTTCCAAAACATTACGCCCTTGCAATGGATGTTTTGAAAGCCGGCAAGAATATTTATACCGAATGGCCCCTAGGTGCAAATTTGAAAGAGGCAGAAGAAATCACCTCTCTAGCCAAAGAAAAAGGTCTTTTAACTATGGTGGGACTGCAATCCCGCGCCGCGCCGATTTTTCTATACCTCAGGGACCTAATAAGTGAAGGATATATCGGAGAGGTTTTGTCAGCTAATATCCGCCAGTTTAGTTCTGGGGTATTATCCAGGCCACCGGGTCGTACGTGGCAAAAAGATGTGGAATTAGGAGCAACTACCCTAACAATACCTTTTGGCCACTCGATCGATGCTCTTTGTATGTGTCTCGGCGAATTCGCCAGCATTTCAGGAAACGTGTCGACCAAGGTCCCGCAATGGCATGAACAGGAAACTAACCGCATGGTTGAAGTGAGCTCTCCGGACACGATTATGATCACTGGGGTTTTGGAAAGTGGCACCGCTGTCTCGGCTCATGTAAGTGCTATCCCATACCATGGTTCTGGTTACCGATTTGAAATTTACGGCAGTGAAGGGACACTTGTGGTAACGAGCAATGATGCTCCCTCTACNGGTACATCTAAACTTTGGGGCGGGCAACCAAATGGATCTGATTTAGTAGAACTTGAGGTGCCTAAAAACTACACCAAAGTTCCGAGTTCGGTACCTAATGGAGCCCCTTTCAATATTGCCCAGCTGTGGGATCGTTTCGCCAAGGGGATTAAAACTAATACAGAAGTTGAACCCAGCTTTTCTACAGCACTGACTAGACACAAACTTTTAGATGCAATCCAAAAGTCTTCCGATACAGGAATCACTCAAAAACTATAAGGGAGCTAAACAGAATGGCCACACTTATTGAACAAAAATATATAGCAGCCCATCCGGGATCTGCCCAAAGGCACGAAAAAGCAAAACACCTGTTTCCGAATGGTGTCACGCACGATGCCCGCAGACAGAATCCGTTTCAGCTTTACTACACCCATGCTGTGGGGCCTCACAAGTATGACGTTGATGGAAATGAGGTGATAGATTTTTGGAGCGGTCACGGTTCTCTCATACTAGGACATTCACACCCGGAAATTGTGACAGCAGTCCAGGAGCAAATGGCAAAAGGGACTCACTTAAGTGGTTCGACTGATCTCGAAATCCGTTGGGGTCAACTTGTTCAAGAGATGATCCCAAGCGCTGAAAAGGTCAGATTTCATAGCTCTGGAACTGAAGCCGACATGATGGCAATAAGGATGGCAAGAGCCTACACTGAAAAATCCAAAATAATAATATTTGAACACCATTTTCATGGCTGGAGTGATTATTTATCTGCTGACGCTGACGGTATCGGAGGTATCCCAAAAGAAGCTCTTGAAACAGTGATAATACTACCTCCAAATGACATTTCCCTTGTAGAACAAACTCTGCAGGATAACGATGATATCGCTGCCATTATTCTAGAACCAACCGGAGCTCATATGGGGCTGGAACCCATATTACCAGCGTTTCTAGAANAACTAAGGGAGGTCACNACNAAATTTGGTGTCGTACTAATTTTCGATGAAGTGGTGACAGGTTTCAGAATATCCGACGGCGGCGCTCAAGGATATTACGGTGTGACCCCCGACTTAACCACATTGGCAAAAATACTAGGAGGAGGACTTCCAGGTGGGGCTGTGTGTGGAAAAGCAGAAATAATTAATATGATAGAGCCAAGGGATGACGCCGATTTCAACAAAAACAGAAGAATCGCCCACAACGGAACATTTAACGCCAACCCGCTCTCTGCATCTTCTGGCATTAAAGCTTTGGAAATACTAAAAAGAGACCCAATCAACGAAAAAGCAATCGGAATGGGAAACCTCCTTAAAAGAAGTCTTAACGAAGTCTTATCTAAACAAGAAATTCCCGGGTGTGTCAGTGGTGTGAACTCATTNATCCACATTAGATTGGGAACCGACCACGACTGTGATCATGAGATATGCATATTATCTAAAGAAGATATGGGAAAGACGACAAACTCTGCCAGGAATGCGCAACTAAATCTCGCACTTTTAAATAATGGAGTCCATTCGGGTACCAGATTCATAATGAGTGCATTTCATACNGAAGAAGACATAGCCAGAACTGCAGAGGCCTTTGGAAACGCTTTAACTGACGTAAGAGCCGAAGGNTTAATTTAGTTATCCCAGCTAATNATGCAGGAAATCCTACCGTTGGAATTNGCCAATTCCAACCCTTCTNCAGTAGGTTNTAANTGTGTCTGAAGAGCNTTGATTAGTTTTTCATCTTTTTCTGTTTCTTGGTTTANATAAAGTCGCTTTCGAAGATCATGCAGGGCATCTTCATCAGATTTATANATATGAGGACCNAAATGNTCCAAGACNCTNAGTTCAGGGGTTAGANCCATATGCCACAAAACGTCCATTAGTTCCGGAACTCCGGGTAAATGAACTCTTTCCTCTCCATGGACAACTTCCCAAAGGATTCCAAGATGCGCTTGCGGGGACTTCATAAAAGCAACTATAACCACATGTTTACTGGCATATCGGTTCACATTTTTCAAAAATTTCTCTATGTCCTCTATTCCATACGTGACATGAGAGCACAAGGCTCCTTCATGAACTTGTATGATCGCATCTTCCCAAAGGGTAAACACCGATTCAACATTCTGGATTTTCGCTTCATTACAACTTTTTCTTAGCTCTTCAAGCATACTTTTTGATGAATCTGCAACTGTCACTTTTTTTCTAGATAGGGCCAGAGGCAACGCTAACCTACCAGCCCCACCACCGATATCAACCAAAGTTTCACATCCGCCGAATTCCTCTTCAAGTCTATCTACAAGAGCATCACCTTTTCGATAGGGATCATCCTTAAATTGCTCAGCCATGCCTTTCCAAAAATCCTGATGTGGATCGAAATTTTGTTGAGCAAATATAGATTGGGCGTGGTGAACCTGAACTTGACTACGCCATCTTTGAACCGCATCTTGGGATTCATCTATCATAAAATTTATGATCTTGTCAGTTTGTTAATTCTGCCTCCAATTAACCATTCAGCTACGAAAATATTACCCTCACCATCTGAAGCTATCCCATGAGGGCTGTTGAATTTCCCTGGAACTAAGGTACTGTGAGGAACATTGGGCCAACCTTCATTGAATTTGAAGGCTCCGGTGTTTTCTCCTAGGTAGGCTACAGGCTCATCATCCACATCCAGCAACGTTATACGTGAGCCCCGCAATTCCGCCACAATAAGAAACTCACCCCAGGCCGCGAAGCCACTTGGGCTATGGAGCCAATCAGCCCCTGCGCCTGTACCAAATGCTCGTAAAAACCGACCCTGGGGTGAGTAAACCTGAATCTGACCATTACTCCTATCGGCTATGTAGAGTTCATGATTTTGTTTTCTTGTATCTATCCATATGCCATGAGGAGTTGCAAATCGACCGCCTTCACCTTCAGTCCCGTCAATAGTCATAATATACTCGCCAGATTTGTTATAAAAATGGATGAGACTCGACCCGTACCCATCCGCGACGATAATCGCTCCGTCACCTCCGTCTTTTTCTTCGTACACAGCAACGTCAGTTGGAGAGTATTTTTCACCAGAGTTGTATGTTTCAATATCCGGCCTTGCAACTGACATTACATGACCACCCTCAACAGAAACTTTGACTACCTGGGCTGACAAATTGTCCGCAAGCCACAAGAATTCATCCTTATCTTCTTGAACAAGGGTCATTCCGTGAGCGTTTTGAACTCCTGCTTCCCATGAGTTAAGTAGTTCTCCATCCTGACTAAACACTAGAATTTTAGGTTCACTTTGGTGAAATGTTATGACATTCCCAGTTTTAGGGCTTACAACTATTCCATGATGGGCCCAGCCATCTTTCACACTATCAGGACCCGGCGCCTCAACCCATTTTTCATGCCATGAA
>PAON01000004.1:0-15074 GCA_002708495.1 Dehalococcoidia bacterium
GGCATTGCCCACCTGATGTGTCGACGTAACCTTTTCTTATCATTACACCGTCTCTTTGTTGTCACCGAAGTATTCACCTGGGGATTTAATCCTAACAAAAATGGCACCTAACAAGATTACTGAATGTGTAAAGCAGATAAGCAGGAATGGTCCTTTGGGACCAAAAGTATCAAATAATAAACCACCTACTGAAGTTGCAACCAGTATCCCACAAGCGCCAAAGAATGCGCTAACACCAATGACACTTCCTCTTTCTCTTACGGGAGCTTCTTGTCCAATTAAACTAGCCGTGGCGATCACCGTCCCAATGGCACTGGCAGAGATTAGTATAAAAATCGGTAGATAAGAATAATTCAGTGGTGTGTCAACAAAAACTATTAACCCATAAGCTATGACCCCAAGCGCCATGGCAATTACCATTGCCGTTACTCTGTTGATTCGATCGATAATTGATCCAAAAAGAAAAGCCCAGACAATACTTAGAAGGTTTGTGATCACAATCACAGGCACAACTTGTTTAAACGCTTCACCTGTTGTAAGTCCTAAATCAATCGCACTGGTTGCCGCCCACAGCGAAATAAAAATCCCATTAACTGAAACATCAGCACGAGCTAAAAGTGTTGCTGCGAAAGCCAGAGAAATCCTAGGGTTCCTCATGGATTCTATCGCCGTGGCCATTAGATGCTTAAAGCCTAGTTTTTCTTTTTGATTTTCTGGTGTACCTCCTTTTAATCCAACTGCAAATATCAGGCCAGATAAAAACGCGAGACCTGCAACAAGTAACATCGTAAAACGGCCAGCAGTTATAGGGTCATAGCCCATATTAGTGAACACTGTTGGCAGCCTTCCCAGAAACGCAGCAAAGATAGCAACCCCAAGCGCATTAAGAACTGAATGAAGACTTACAAATTTTCCCCTTGATTGTTCAGTTGGGTAATCATTGACAATAATAGCCAATATTGAGGAGAGCGCAGCGGCACCTATAGCAAAAATAGATCTGTAGATGTATAGCTCATTCATATTTTCTGCATAAGGAAACAATGCAAAGCCCAATGCCACCACCATTGTTCCAAAAACCATTACTGGCCTTCGACCAATTCGATCAGATAAGATGCCAAAGAAAGACACTAAAATTATGGCAATAATTTCTTGCATAAAAGCAAGGCTTCCACTAACGGTTCCTTGTTCAGACCTTGGTATTTCTAAAACCACACTGAGTATGTATGGTTGAATGAAATTTAATCCAGCCAGAATGCCAATACAAATGATGCAAGCATAAAGGTAAGTGACGGCATTAAATCTAGATATACCTTCAGACAATTTTATCGGACCAATTGTTGCTTTCACCGTGTCTCCTTGACTGAATTATTGTTATCTTTTTTTGATTTTATGAAGTTATAATAACTAACTAATTTTAACAATGTATAAAAATTATGGCTAATAGATTGGAAGGTAAAGTTGCTCTTATAACTGGTGGGGCTTCAGGTTTTGGTAAGAAAACTGCAGAAATGTTTAAGGCCGAAGGAGCAGTGGTTTATATCTCAGATATTAATCAGCAGGGTGGCGAAATAGTGGCAAAGGAATTTGATCTAAATTTCTTACACCATGATGTCACTAACACAGCAGACTGGGAAAAAGTTGTAGACCATATCCAAGGTGCTGAAGGAAAATTAAATATACTGGTTAATAATGCTGGTATCGGCTTCATGGGAGATGTTGAGGCAACAACTGTTGAAGAATGGGATTTGGTTCATAAGGTTGATTTAGATTCTGTGTTTTATGGCTGTAAATATGCAATACCGCTTATGAGAGATTCTGGGAATGGCTCTATAGTCAATGTTTCTTCTATAGCTGGAATAGTCGCAGGCCATAATTTTGCTGCTTATAACAGTGCTAAAGCAGCCGTCAGGCACCTTTCAAAATCTGTTGCTCTTCATTGTGCGAGAACAACAAATTTAGTGAGATGTAATAGTATTCATCCAGTGTTTGCCAAAACTGAAATGATGAAATCGTTTTTTGCAAATCCTAGTGATGAACTAGTTCAAAAATTAGAAAAACAAATCCCAGCGAGAAGCCTTGCTGATGTAGAAGATGTTGCTAATGCAATCTTGTTTCTTTCGTCTGATGAATCAAAATTAATCACTGGAAGTGAGTTAGTGATTGATGGAGGCTTATCTGCTCAATAAGCTCTTATTCTAAAGACCTATTTGTTTCACTTGACCAATGGAATAGGATCAAGCACCCAGTTTTTTTCAGTTTTTCTATCAGGGCATGGAATAGCAAATGCAGTCTCATGTTGCTGTTGTTGCATTTGATTTACATCTATTTTATAACCTTTGGCTTTAAATCCTTCTAAGGTACTTCTGTACGTACCAATAATTAGGTCAGCTGGCACCAATATTTCCTTGGTTTTTACAGGGGGTGTAACCACCGGTCTAAGATCACTCATTACAGCGATATCTTCATTGGCAATAATCATGTTTCTTTCCATGACCATTGCATCCATGTTTTCATCCAAAAGCCAGTTTCTCAAATTGACAAAAAAGATTTTGGTTTGAGACTGATTGATGGGTTGTTCAAAAAAGTATTGATGAAACCAATTAATATCTTTTTTAGTGTGAATTTGAGTAATTAATGTATTCGGGCCATGATAGCCACCAAAAACAGTCAAGTCTCCTGATTCTTGTCTTGCCTCATCCCCATAGAGCTCTTTGTCTAAAGGCGGGGCGTCAAATAGTTGAGCAAAGTCTGCTCCCCAATCGGTATCCGTTATTTGTGTTGGATTAACTTGGTAGTCATTCTTAGTTCCCTCAAATCCATGGGTTGGATGAATAAATTCGTTATGAGCAGGGTCCAGGCCATTTTCAATAGATCGCTCATAGTTATAGTTAATGTCTATTGTTATGGTTTTATTAGCTCGCCAACCTTCCGCTGTGTATTCTTCAATTTCATAAAGAGGCGGCCGATCTTTTTCAGACAAATCCCCTAAGAAAGCAAACACAATGTCATATTTCTCTTGCACAGGGTAGCTATCAACTTTAGCTCTGGCAGGAATTTTGCTGCCTGGTCCCAATGATGGAATCATTGTGCATTTTCCAGATCCATTAAAGCGCCAGCCATGATAAGAGCAAGCAATAGTATTGTCCTCTGGATGGCAGAGACCACCTGCTAATGACCCACCTCGATGACAACAGACATTGCTTAAACAGTGTGCGTCTCCATTACTGTCTCTAAAGGCAACAAACTCAAGACCAAGAATGGTTACCTTTACAGGTTTATCTTGGAGCTCATTACTTAAACAAACTGGGTACCAGAAATTAATATACATATTATTTATTGTCCTTTAAATAGATTATATGTCTATAAAGTTTCTTATCAAAACCTAATTTCGTAACGAAATGTAACTGAGCTTTAAAGTAGTTTTCTTTTTAAGACTTTATAGTTGGAATGGGGTCTAATACCCACCCTTTGGTTTTTCTTCGATTAGGACTGGGTATTGCATAAGCATGACTCATTCTGGTTCGACTAACTTCATCGGAGTTAATTCTCCAACCCTTTTGTTGCCATTCATCAAGCAACTCTCTGTATCGTTTTATTGGTTGGTCCATGGCCACAAAGAATTCATTTTTTATAGTTTCTGGAGTTAATTGTGGGTGCAGATTTATTAGAACATCACGGTCTTGAAAGGCCACAACCTGATTGCGTTCCATTACTGTCTCATCATGCTCCGGCTCAATGAGAAAGTTTCTCGTATTAACAAGAAACAGGTTGGTATGTGACTCATCTATGGGTGTTTCATACATGTACTGATGAATAAAAATATCTGGTGTTGGATGGATCTGCGTCCATAGCATTGATATTCCATGGTGCCCTGTGCCTGCCTCAATTACGGCATTCTTGTCGCGGCCAGAAGCTTTTCTCATTGTCTTTTCCTTCAGTGGAGGGGCATACATTTCATTAAAGAACCCAGTGCCCCATTTAGTGTTTTTGATATTAATTGAGGGTGATTTGTAATCATCATCTTCACCTGAAAAGCCATGGGTAGGGTGCACAAACTCATTATGTGCACCGTCAATACCATTTTCTATGGAACGCTTATAATCAATATCAAATTGAAAATATTGTGTGGTAGTCCGCCAGCCTTCTTGTTCATATTCATCAACTGTCATAATTGGGCATCGTTCTTTCTCAGGTAAATCACCAAGAAAACAGAACACAAGACCGTATAATTCTTTTGTGGGATAAGAGTCTACTTTAACTCGTGAGGGAATTTTTTTACCTTTACCCAATGAAGGAATCTTTTGACATTTACCTTCTCCATTAAATTGCCAGCCATGGTAAGGGCATTGAATGCAATCTTTAACAATTTTTCCACCTGCTAAAGAACCCCCTCGATGAACACAAACATCATTTAAACAATGCACATTGCCTTTGGTGTCTCTAAACAGTACAAAATTTTGTCCCAGCATTTTTTTCTTAACTGGTGATTCAGTGATGTTTTGGCTCTGATCTGCCACATACCAGAAATTGATATACATTAGTCCTGCTTTCGTTGCTCTTGATTAAGCCTTTGTTTTTCTCCCTCAGGCGCGACCAGAGGTAGTTTATAGAATACTCTTCTTAGCGATACCATCACTAAACTATAACACTCCCTGGGTCATAATGAAAAAGCCCCAATTCCTCTTCATTCTTGTGATCTTCTTTAGAATATTTATCCGGGTCACTGCCCGTAAATCTTTGTCCAGCTTTTTTTGAGTGTTCAGTTACGAAATGAGCTCGCTCTACTCTTGAGGACTCGTATCTAGAAATTATTTCTTTGGTACTGGAAGCCATTTCAATAATTCTCCCAAGAACCACGCCATCTTCTATTGCAAGGCTAGCGCCTTGACCCATAAAAGGCTCAATAGGATGAGCGGCATCACCTAAAAGTGTTATTTTATCTGCCGACCATCTAGATACCGGTTCTCTTGAGAAAATACCCCATTTAAAGAGCTCTGCTGGAGGTGTTGCAGAGATAATATTTTTAACTTGTTGGTTATAATCTGAGAAAATATCGAGAACAATATCGACTTCAGATGGAATAGACCAGCCTTCTTCTGCCCATTGGTCGGTTGCAAGAAAGGCCACATAATTATACAACTCATTATTGCGAACCAGATATCTTGCAAATACCCTTCCAGGGGCTATAAAAGCTGATGATCCACATTCATCAAAATCAGTCTCGCTTAGATCTTTGGTTGGGACCAGTCCACGCCAAGCCACATAACCAGCAAATTTTGGGTCATCGTCACCAATTATTATTTTTCTAACCGTTGATCGATTACCGTCTGCCCCAATCACAAAATCAAATTCATACTTCTGACCGTTACTGAAAATTAACTCCACAGTGTCAGCCTTTTCTTTAAGGTCAGTGAGTTGATGGTCCACATATATTGAATCAGCATGATTCAACTTAAACTTATCAATTAATACATTATGAACATCGGCTCTGTGGGCTTGGAACTGATAGGCACCGTATTTTTGTAGCATTTTTTCACCACGCTCAAGTGGCACAATCATTTCTCCTGTTTTGAAATGTCTTACACCTTGTAATGTATGAGCCATGCCCACTTTTTTCATTTCTTGATCTAAGCCAAGATGAATTAATCCTTTGGTTGCATTTGGTGTAATGGTTATTCCAGCTCCCACTTCACTCAGTTCAGGAGCTTGCTCAAAAACACTGACTTGAATACCTTTTTGAGCTAAGGTCACAGCAGCAGTCATGCCGCCAATGCCAGCACCTATAATTGCTATTCTTTTTTCTTTCAAATTAAGCACCTTAGGACTATTTATTTGAATGATATTACTATTTCGAATCTTCTATTTCCATCGTTACAAAAAGTTACACTGATATTAGCTGTTAAATAGTGTGTTTATTTTTGTTTTTCATCTCTTATAAGTCATAATGGCTGCAAATTTGAGTTTTATTGGGGAGCAGATGACTCAGTTAATGTATATTTTTCCTGGCCAGGGGTCACAGTATAAAGGTATTGGTAAAGATTTATATGAAAGCTGTGAGTCTGCAAGAAATATTTATCACCAAGCCAGTGAACTCTTAGGCTACGATCTAGTCGAATTGTCTTTCAGTGATCAGAAAGAGCAAATTAGCCTTACACGTTACACGCAACCAGTGCTTTTTACTCATCAAATAGCTTGCTTGANGATTTTTAATGAGTTNACTGANAATCAATACNCACCTGGNTTACTAGCTGGNCACAGTTTGGGGGAATACACTGCATTAGTAGCAGCAGGAAGCATTAGCTTCGAAGATGGACTTGAGCTTGTCAANAAAAGNGGTGAATTGATGGGTGATTTNGGGTCAGGATCAATGCTTGCTTTACCTTTTAATCAAGTTGAAAGTGCTGCACTTGCTGAAGACTTCGGGTGTCAGGTGGCCACCATNAATTTACAACAACAAACAGTAGTCGGTGGAACGGAGTCCAATATTGATCAATTACAAGAACATATCTTGGCACTTCATCCTAAAAAAAGAACAGTTAAACTTGATACAGAAGGTGCATTCCATACTGATTTAATGAAGGACGCAGCAGATGAATTTAAAATAATGCTTGATAGGACTCATTTTGGATCATTGAATGCGCCCATATTATCAAATTATTCAGCTGATATTCATCAACAAGACGGCAGCTCGACTGCGGATCTTCTGTATCAACAGTTATATAAACCAGTTAATTGGTTAGGCTGCATGCAAACCTCATTGAGTCATCAAATTGACACCATTATTGAATTTGGTGGAGGCATAGGTAAAGGCGAAACGCCAGAGGAGAAGAGGCCAAATTTAGAAGCAATCACAAAGAAAGTTTTCAGAAGTTTTGAGCGTGAGATAAATTATTACTCATCAATCAATAGATCCACTTTGAATGCAACAGCGAACTCTCTACTTAATTTATGAATAAGATTAAAGCACTCTTTTTTTTAATATCGCTTGGTGCGACATTATCAGCATTCTCTGAAATCACTATTGATGGGGTGTTAGATGAGAAAGAGTGGCAGGAAGCTCAAACCATAGAAGAATTTTTTGTGGTTGACCCCTTTAGTCTAGAAACACCATCATTGAAAACCAAAGCATTAGTTTATTCAAATGAGGAAGGTCTATACATAGGCTTTATTAACGCTCAAGACATTGATACCAGAGACAGAAGAACTCATCGAAGAGATGATCTAAATCATGATTCTGATCGAAATGTCATTGTGGTTGATTTTGATAATAAGGCCAACACAGGGTATATGCTGGGAGTCTCACTGAGTGATGCCTTAATCGATTTTACCATCACTAACGAGAATAATATTGATGGAGATTGGAATGGTGAATGGTTTGCTAAGACCTCAGAGTCTGAAGAGAATTGGTATTCTGAATTCTTTGTTCCTTGGACAATGGTGCCGATGAATGAGCAAAAGGGAGAAAAAAGAACCATAAGATTGGGAGTTAGCAGGGAAGTTAGGTACACAGCAAATTGGTTTGCCTCTTCAAAAGCTACCATTAGCAGACAGAAGTTTTTATCTAAATTACCGAAGATTCAGGTTTTTAAGTCCAATCCAACGCGATTAGACTTCTTACCGTATGCGGTTGCTAACACTGATTTTATTGATGACGATTCCACTTATGATGTCGGCACTGAAATTTTCTATAATAATGGACGTGGTGGTGAGTTAAGTGCAACCATAAACCCTGATTTTGGACAAGTTGAGAGTGATAATGTGGTGATCAATTATTCTCCTCGTGAAACTTTTTATTCTGATAAACGACCTTTTTTTACTCAAAGCCAATCTTTATTTGATGTGAGTGAGGATTGGTATCCAGGGTTCGAGCTTTACTCAATATTTCATACCAGACGGATTGGTGATAGCCCAGAGTATAATTGCACTAATTATTCAGCTATTGAGGGCGGCAGTGATGAACTTGAATCGCAGTGTGAAGCAAGCAAGAAAAATGTTAATGATATTGATACAGCAATAAAATACACACAGTTAGGGGAGACCACAGACATCGGTGTATTTGCAGCTTTCGAAAAGGATGAAGATTTTAGTGAGGGGGAAGACTATTTTGCTTTTAGAGCACTCCGGAAATTCGGTGATCAAAAGATAGGTTATATGGCCACCCATAATCAAAATGACGTTTTAGACAGATCAGCAACTGTTAGTGCTATAGATTATCAATACGTACCGAATAGTGGCTTAAAAGTAGAACATGTATCAATGGCATCAAACATCAGCGATGAAGACAGTGGTTTTGGCTCAAGAACAATGGTGTCCTATAGACCATCAAAAGAAATAAAATATTTAGCTGAATATTATTATTTTGATGAGAACCTAAATATCAATGATATGGGATACATGTGGAGAAATGACCTCTCTTCTTTTGGTCTTGGTTTCAATTACATAAACACTGATTTTTCAGAAGAGTCTAGAATAAACAGTCAGAGTCATAATTTTGATTATTGGGATGAGAATAATTCAGACAATGAAAATTTGAATGAGTTTTATACTTACTTTTTTAGGCAAGGCTTCAAGAGTACATCATCAATTAGTGTAAATATTTTTCTACAAGCCGAAGGCAAAGATGATGAGATTACCAGAGGCAGTATTATTGCGCCATTTATAAAAGTTGGGTCAGGTTCAAATTTTGAGTTTGGTTATAACAGCCCGAGATATGGAAATGGAACCTGGGGATACAGATTTGGGTTTCAGTCTGAAACGGTCGATTACTTTGCCTTTAAAGACAGACACAAAAAGGTTAACGGAGGTATAACTTTTAATCCTCAGGATAACCTTAGATTTTGGTTGTTTCTCAACCATCACTCGAGAACTAATTGGTTAAATCAGCTATCCGATAATTATTACGGGACTTTTGATCAAAAATTAACCAGTCTAAATCTAGGTAGTCGGTGGTACCCAACCAATAATCAAGAATTACAAATAAAGCTCGAGGCCACTTCTTATAGAAATCAAAAAGGGAGAGGTTGGAACGCCGATAGTCAAGGATTTTTAGTGGGCACGAATGAGCCAACAGACAGCATTAACTTAGGAAAGCTCTCTTTTCAGATTCGTTATAGATATGAAATAGATCCATTGTCTAATTTTTATCTGGTCTATACTCGAGGTGGCGGTTACTTCTTTGATGATGAAGCCGGAACGTCTAAAATCTTTCGGACCACTTGGCAAGAACCTGAAGCCAACACCTTCGCTGCAAAAATCAGATATCGTTTTTGATAAGAATCAATCTTTCTGTTCTAGTTCAATTAAGGTACCTAAAAAATCTTTAGGATGCATAAAAATAACCGGTTTGTTGTGCGCGCCAATAGTGGGCTCTTGTGCTCCAACAATGGTCGCTCCTGACGCAATCATTTGGTCTCTAGCCTCGTAGATATCATCAACCTCATAGCACACATGATGCATGCCACCCTTTGGGTGTTTTTCAATAAACCCACTTATGGGTGATTCGTCACCTAAAGGCTCTATGAGCTCTATCTTGGTATTGGGTAGTTCAACAAAGACAGTGGTGACTCCATGATTAGGCATTGGCACTGGTGCTGAGACCGTAGCACCCAGTGTTTCTTTATAGACCTGGCTGGCATTCTCTAGATTCGGTACTGCGATGGCAATGTGATTTAATCGTCCTATCATTTTATTTTTTCTTTAATCTTTTTTATAACATCAGACAAGAAACTAGTTTCTTGANTTTCTTGCCACTGTGTTTTTTTTATCTGGCTAAGTTTATCAATTAAAGTCTCATCTGACTCTATAGCAGCAAGTATAAGATTTTTTTTCTTATTTTTTAACCAAATCTCATTTTGTTTTTGTCTATTTTCTTTGAGTTGTCCGGTATTCATTAGATGATTTTTTAGTTCAAGAATTTGATGCCAAACCTCATTAATTCCTTCTTTTTGCAGGGCAGAGCAAGAAAGAATAGGAATAGTCCATTCTTTAATTCTAGGTTTTAGGAGTTTGAGAGCATTTTTGTAATCAAGCACAGTGCTTTTAGANGTTGCTAAAAGATTGCCGTCAGATTTATTGACCACAAGGATATCCGCTAACTCAGTGATTCCTCGTTTTATACCTTGTAATTCATCACCACCGCCAGGACTTAGTAGGACTAAAAAGATATCAGTCATCTCNAAAACTTCAGTTTCAGCTTGCCCGACACCAACGGTTTCAATCAAGATTACAGAATATCCAGCGGCTTCAAGGATACTTATTGATTCTCTGGTAGATCGGTTAACACCACCTAAGTTACCTCCTGAAGGAGAGGGNCTAATAAAAGTGTTTTCACTTCGAGATAAGGANTCCATTCTAGTTTTATCTCCTAGTATAGATCCTCCACTAATACTTGAGCTTGGGTCTATTGCCAAAATAGCTAAACGCTCACCAGTGTCCAAAATTGGGTGGCCTATGGCTTCGATAAATGTTGATTTGCCAACCCCTGGNGGCCCTGATATGCCTATTCTAATACTGTCGTTTGTTGANGTTTTAAGTTTGTTCAAGAGTTGTTCAGCTAGGGCTTGATCTTCTTCTTTTGTTGATTCAACTAAGGTGATTCCATTCGCAATAGCTTTTCTATCTCCTGATCTGATCGACTGAGCTAGTAATTCAATATCTGATGTCTTCAAATTAATCCTCAAATTCCAGAATTTTTTGGTCTACTGCTAGGTTAGCGCCTTCTGTTATTAATATCGATTTAATTTTAACGTCTTTGCTTGCTCTTAGACTATTTTCCATTTTCATTGCTTCAACAACTGCTAGTTCTTCCCCGGTTTTAATAGTTTGCCCCTCTTCTACACAAATTTTCATCAATAGACCAGGCATGGGTGAGAGCAGATATTTAGAAAGATCAAGCGGAATTTTTTCTGGCATTAAACGATTTAATTCTGCAGTTCTTTGNCTAGAAACTAATGCACTNAAGACTCTACCCCTATGAGTGAGTTGATATCCTGGGTATTGATTTTCAATTTGAAAGCAGAACTCTTCATCATCAATCTTTATTTGGACTCTAGGATCATTATGTTGTTTGCTGATAAGAATGTTGTATTCATTTGTTGGCGATACAGCTTTCATTAGCGTGTCTTTATCTTCAGTTCTCACAGGTATTTGTTGCTCATTAATCTTTACAGTCCATTGATTTTTAATCATACGGTTTGTTTTTATCCGTTTAAGTTGATCGGTATGATAACAGGCCAGCACACAGGCGATTATTTGTGTTTCATGTTCAGTTCCAGATTCTCCCTTAAAGCCATCTTGGTATTCATCAGCAATAAAATTAGTTGTTGTATAACCCGATTGAAACGTTGTATTTTGCATAATTGAACTCAAAAAATTCAGATTATGAGACACCCCTGTAATAACGTATTGATCAATGGCCCTCAGCATATACTGAATTGCCTCATCACGTGTATTACCGTAGGTGATTAGTTTTGCAATCATAGGATCATAAAACATTGACACTTCACTACCCTCTCTGATTCCAGTATCAATCCTTACATTCTTTGAAGATGCGGGAGTGCGATATTTTGTTAGACGTCCAATTGAGGGCATAAATTCTCTATAGGGGTCCTCAGCATATATTCTTGATTCAAGTGCCCAACCTGAGGTAGTAATTTTGTTTTGTTGAAGATTTAATGGTTCACCTGCAGCAATGGTTATCATTTTTTCGACCAGGTCAATTCCAGTAACCATTTCTGTAACAGGGTGCTCAACTTGAAGTCTGGTGTTCATTTCTAGAAAATAGAATTGTTGTTCTTTATCAACGATAAATTCAACTGTACCAGCTGATTCATAGTTGACAGCTTTCGCAAGATTCACAGCTTGTTCGCCCATTTTTATTCTAGTTTTATCACTGATGAAAGGAGAGGGGGCTTCCTCAACAACTTTTTGATGTCGTCTTTGAATAGAGCACTCTCTTTCCCCAAGGTAAACAGTATTACCTTGTTGGTCTGCCAAAATTTGTATTTCAATATGGTGTGGCTCAGTAATGAATTTCTCAGCAAATATTCGATCATCACCAAAACTTGATAAACTTTCATTTTTCGCATGTTCAAAACCATCAAGACATTCTTGGTCATTATTAACAACTCTCATGCCTTTGCCACCTCCACCAGCACTGGCTTTCAGCATCACCGGGTAACCAATATCATTTGCCACCTTTACTGCCTCTTCACTATCTTTTATTACTTTGGTAAATCCAGGGATAACATTGACCCCAGCTTTCTCAGCGATCTTCTTTGATGCGATCTTATCGCCCATGCTGACAATGGCCTGGCTTTTGGGTCCTATGAAGACGATATTATTTTTTTCTAAGGCCGTTGAAAAATCATCATTCTCAGATAAGAAACCATAACCTGGGTGTACAGCTTCAGCACCACATTTGATGCATGCCTTTATGATTTTATCTATAACAAGATAACTTTCCGAAGAAGCTGATCCACCAATACAAAATGATTCATCAGCCAAATCAACATGCATTGCATTTGCATCTGCATCAGAATAAACCGCAACTGTATTAATACCCATATCTTTACAGGTTTTAATTACCCGACAGGCAATTTCGCCGCGATTGGCAATGAGTATTTTTTTAAACATATTCTATAAAGGAATATTGTCGTGTTTACGCCATGGGTTGGTTTGTTGTTTATCCTTTAGCATGTCAAATGAACGGCATAATTTCTCTCTAGATCGATGGGGTAATATCACATCGTCTATAAAACCACGACTAGCTGCAATAAATGGATTAGCAAATTTTTCCCTATATTCTTCGGTTCTTTTTTGAATCTTTTGTTCATCACCAATGTCTTTTCTAAAGATAATCTCGACTGCACCTTTTGGTCCCATCACAGCAATCTCTGCAGACGGCCAGGCAAAATTCACATCACCTCTGATGTGTTTTGAACTCATTACATCATAAGCTCCACCATAAGCTTTTCTGGTGATTAATGTCACTTTTGGGACGGTGGCTTCAGCGTATGCAAACAGTAGTTTAGAGCCATGTTTTATGATACCACCATGTTCCTGAGAGGTTCCTGGCATGAATCCTGGGACGTCAACTAGAGTGAGTAGGGGGACATTAAATGCATCACAGAAGCGGACAAATCTAGCTGCTTTTATTGATGAGTTTATATCAAGACATCCAGCTAACACCATCGGCTGATTACCTACAACACCAACTGTAGTACCGTTCAATCTAATAAAACCAGTAATGATGTTTTGTGCATAATTAGGTTGTATTTCAAAAAATTCTCCCTCATCAGCGAGCTTATGAATCACTTCTTTCATATCATAGGGTTTTGCAGGATCTTCTGGTACTAAGGTATCAAGGGATGTTTCTTCCCTATCCACTGGATCTTGAGTCTCAATTACAGGTGGTTTTTCTCGATTACTTTGAGGTAAAAAACTCATGAATTCACGGGTCATTAATAATGCTTCTGTATCATTTTCAAAAGTAAGATCGGCTACACCAGATTTTTTACTATGTATAGAAGCTCCACCAAGTTCTTCTGCCGAAACTTCTTCGTGAGTTACAGTTTTTACGACATCAGGGCCTGTGACAAACATGTAAGAACTGTCTTCAACCATAAAAATAAAATCTGTCATAGCTGGTGAATATACTGCACCACCTGCACATGGACCCATGACCAAGGAGATTTGTGGCACTACTCCTGAAGCTAGAACGTTACGCTTAAACACCTCTGCATAACCACCCAAAGAAACAACACCTTCTTGGATCCTAGCACCACCAGAATCATTCAACCCAATTAGAGGTGCGCCGTTTTGTACTGCATGGTCCATGACTTTGCATATTTTTTCAGCATGAGTTTCAGATAGTGAGCCACCAAATACAGTAAAATCTTGACTAAATACATAAACTAAACGCCAGTTTATTTTTCCGTAACCGGTGACCACCCCATCGCCAGGAATTTTTTGTTCTTCCATGCCAAAATCAACTGCTCGGTGTTCAACAAAGGTGTCTAATTCTTCAAATGTACCTTCATCAATTAAGATATCAATTCTCTCTCTAGCAGTCAGTTTACCTTTGGCATGCTGTTTCTGAATTCGCTCTTTGCCACCACCCAAACGGGCAGCTTCTTTTCTTTTTTCTAATTCTTTTATATTTTCTTTAATGATTTTACTCGATTAAATCTAGGACTTTAAGAGCAGCTTTAGCAATATTTGTACCCGGTCCAAAGACTGCTCCTACACCTAAAGATTCAAGTTCTGGTATGTCCTGCTTAGGAATAATTCCTCCGCAAACAATCAGTATATTTTCTGCATTCTGTTCCTTAAGTGCCTCTATTAACATTGGCACTAAAGTTTTATGAGCAGCAGCTTGTGTTGACACACCAAGAATATGCACATCATTCTCAATTGCTTGTTTAGCAGCTTCTTCAGGCGTTTGAAATAATGGGCCAATATCTACATCAAAGCCCATATCAGCAAATGCAGTTGCAATAACTTTTGCTCCACGATCATGCCCATCTTGACCTAATTTAACCACCAGGATTCTTGGTCTTCGACCGTTGGCAGAAGAAAAGTTAGCAATTTTTTCCTCAATCTTCATAAATTCATCGTCCCCTTCATATTCATTACGATACACACCGCTTATTGATTGGGCTACCGCTTGATGCCTGCCAAACACATTTTCCATGGCTTGAGAAATTTCTCCCACTGTGGCTCTGGCTTTTGCAGCCTGAATGGCTACCTCTAAAAGGTTGCCGCCATTTTGTGCAGTTGACTCTATGTTTTCAAGAGTCTGTTGACACATATTTTCATCACGTGATTCTTTAATTATTTTTAACTTATTGAGTTGTTGTTCTCTGACATCTTGGTTATCAATGGATAAGATGTCGACAATTTGCTCATTAGAAGAAAAGTAGTTATTTACACCAACAATAACTTCTTCTTTTTTCTCAATCCTTGCTTGTCTAATTGCAGCAGACTCTTCGATTCTGAGTTTTGGAACACCAGCTTGAACTGCTTTTGTCATTCCCCCAAGTTCCTCAACTTCATCGATAAGTTTTCTTGATTCT